>CAYQJC010000001.1:0-26110 GCA_964417825.1 uncultured Candidatus Saccharibacteria bacterium
TTACTGAATTTGGTCGTAGGCAGCTAAGAATATCTGATAAACCCTAACTGCCGAGCCGGGGGTTTGGATTTCTAATCTCCAATCATCGGCGTCGGTAGGAATGGTAACCGCTGAGGTAATATAAACTTCTCCTTTATCTAAGCTTGTGCTGGCGGTGGCAGGAACGGTGAAAGTAGCGGTGGTAGCGCTCTCGGTTTCATTGTAAACTCGCCAGCTACTGGAAGCTGTGGTGGTGGCATCAGCGTATCTGATGATAAATTTATGAACTCTAACTGTGCCGGTAGTGGTAGCAGAAAAAGGATAATCTTCAATTGTCCGGGAAATCTGAACATAGGAAGTGGTGGCGGTTTGAGCGGGTAAATCAAAACCCAAAATTGGAATCATTTCTCTCAAAATCTGTTTTCCTGATTCAGCGATTGCGTAATTGTTGGTGCCAAAAAGAACTTTCCCATCATCGGTAACCTGAAAGATATTATTTGAACCATCAGTAATCCGGAAATCACCAGAGCCGTTTAAGGCAAAAATCAAATCATAGTCTCCCTGGGTGATGGTGGTTGTTTCAGTTAAGGTGCCGCCTAACTTGAGAGTCAGGGTGCTAGTTCCACTCTCGGTGAGTCCAGAGGTTGCGTCAATTAAATTAGCAATGTCTGTCCAACTAGGAGCTGAAGTTCCACCGCCTGAAATTAAAATCTGATTGACATTTCCGGCTGCTGTTGCCCCAATAGCACTTGTGTTGTTTCCATACAATACTCCATATTGAGTCAAACTTGTTGCTCCAGTACCACCTCGCGATACATCTAAGGTTTGAACGCCAGTTATAAATTGTCCGTTTGAATCCCAAACAGCTACATAGTTTGCTGTATTTGTAAAGGCGCTCCAAGTACCTCCATTAACTTTGACCATCCCAGTCCAACTGGAAGAATCCTGGCCGGTACCACCGTAGGTCGTACCTAAAGTTCCCCAAGTTGGTGCGCCAGTGCCACCAGATAACAAAGCTTGACCAGTAGTACCTTGAGCCGTAAAACCATAAGTTGAACCAGTCCCATAAGCTACAGCTCCCGCTGTAGGAGTAGTTGAAGTGCCTGTACCACCTCGGCTAACCGATAGTTGAGCCTCAGCAGTTAACGTATTCGCATCAGACCAATAAGCAACATAACCTGCGGTACCTGTTCCTAAAGCAATTGTTCCGGTTGCATCTGGAAGAGTATAGGTGTGAGGAGCAGTTAAATCGGCAATTGTTAACTTACCTCTCCCTTGAGCATCATAAAACCAAAGAGAGGTTCCAGCGGTTCCAGTCTCAGTGAAACAATCTCCACTAGGACAATCGCCAACAGCAGTGATATCTCCCGCTCCAGTCACTCCACTTACCTCTTTCCACATAAGCTGGTCTCCTGCTTGCCAGGTCAAAACATAATCGGTTTGGGGGGGATAATTTCCGTGTTGGGGAAGTGTATATATCTTAGGGGTAGAAGTACCGTAACTGGCCGGCGCTTTAAATCCAACGTAAGTGTCGCTTCCGCTAAACTCTAACTGGCCAGTCGCTAAAGTGGTGGTGGCTAATTTTGTTTTTCCTACCACCTCAAAACTATAACCAGAACTTGGGTTTTGAGTACTGGTTCCTCCAATAATTGCTCCTGCGGTGGCTCTTAAAATACCAGTTACCCTCTGAATTTCTTCGGTTACCACCTCTCCGGTGTCAATGTTGTAGTAGATATTGGCAGCCATCAAAATTCCAGCAGCAATTGCTATGGCACAACTAATAAACAGGAAAGAAACAGCCCTTGTTCCTTTAACAAGTTTCAATCTAGGTTTGAAGAGAATTTTCAACAGATTTTTCATTGTGAAACTTAACAGTTAACTGGTTTTGCCCTTTTGCTTCTGGGCAAGAGGCGACCTTTTTTGGAGATAGGACTTTCCATCCTATTTCCTTGAATTACTTTTTTAGTTAATTGATTTTGTCAAATACTAAAAGGAAAATATTAAAAATTCTAATTGTTTTTCCTGAAGGAACTTTCACTTCTACCTGCCAGTCATTTTCAGGGATAGTAATTAAATCGGTAATATAAGGTTTGCCTTCTTCAAAAGTAGCCATATTTCCTCCTGGTAAAGTAGTGGTGGAATAAACTGTGGTGTGAGCTTGATTAATAATTCGCCAATCGGAATGGGAGGAAGTAGCAATGTCATCAGCATATTTAACTGCCAACCGATAAACTCTGGTGGTGCCTTCCATAGCAGTGGGCAAAGAAATATCAGAAGTGCTGGCGAAATATTTAGAAACTCTAACATAAGAAGTAGAAGCAGTTTGAGCCGGATAATCGTATCGGAAAATTGGAATAGCGGTTCTTAAAATTTCCTCACCGCTTTCTCTAATTGGATTGCCTTGGGCAGTATAGAAAACACTACCGGTAGCAGCTTGAATTCTTCCAGAAGTGGCATCAAAAAGAACTGTTCCTTCAGAAGTAACTGAAATTTCAAAATAATTATCATCATCGTATTTTAAAACTAATTGAGGTAAGGTAGTGGTGGCAAAAACAGCATCACCAGAAAGAGTTAAAGTAGCCAGGGTTGAGGTAGTGCCAATTCCAATAGCGGTGCCGGTATTGTAAAGGAAAGAATTAGCCACCCAATCTGTTCCATTATGTCTTAAAGTTTGGCCACTTATCCCCACGGGCAAAGTACCTGTTGGCGCAGGTTGCCAGGTTCCTATCCCTGAAGCATCGGAGGTTAAAATATATCCTGAGCTAGCCCCGGTAGTAAGTTGGAAACTGGTCATTTTAACTTTTCCCGCCACTTCAATTGTTGAACCAGACTGAGAAATTATTGAATTTCCTAAAGTAGTATTTGCTGTCCAGATAGGCAAATAATTAGCTGAACCAGAACCACTAATCCCACCTCCTCCAACAAATATCGGGGTAGCGGCGGTAGTTAATTCGCTTAAACATTTCCCGCCTCTGAGGTCAGTGCAGATATCGCCGGTGGCTTGAATTCTCCCTTCCACATGGAGAGCATATTTTGGCTCTTTAATTCCCACCCCAACTTTCCCTTCAGAATCAATGGTTAAAGCCACTTCAGAATAAAAATCTTCAATAGAAGAAACCCCAATTTCTCTATCAGAAATGAATTTAGCCAATCGGTTTGGCCTGCCAATTTCAGGAGCAAAAACTTCCCCCGCTAATCCAATACAATTGCCGGTGGTCAAACAAATGGTCCCAGATTGATTTGGAAAAATATAGGTTCGGTCAGCGGTGAGGTCAGCAGAAAGGAGAGTAGCTTTAAACTCCCCTTCCCTTTTGAGAAAAGTTAAGGAGGGAGCGGTAATTTCTTCTTTAACATTTAAAGGAGCGTTAATATCGGTTTCCGCATTAATGGTTAAATAAGGTTCTAAGTGAGGAAAAAGAAAAACTTCCCCAACCTCTTGCTCTTCTTCAACAGGAATTGGAGGTGCTTGAACAAGATTTTTGGTCCAGTTCAAAGAAGCTAAAAGTGAAGAATAAAGAGTTTCAATTTGACCACTCCGAAAAAGAAGAATTCCTGCAAAAAACAAAATAGAAATAACAATTATCAAGCTAAAGAGTAATTTTTTGTTAACTGGGAAATAAAATTTAGCTGGTTTCTCTACTTGGAGAGGAGGTTTGGCTGCGAGAGGAAACCCTCTTTCAATTTTGGGTATTTCTATTTTTTTGGGTATTTCTATTTTGGAAGGAATCTCAATTAAACTTTTTCTCTCCTCCTCCCTTTTTATTTCCTGAATGCTTTTTCCAGCTTTTATTTTTTTGTCAATTTCAACTAAAAGTTCTATTACATATTCTGGATAAGCCCCATTAGGAGCTCCCCCATTAAAAGACTTTCTTTTGGCATGAGGCAAAAGTCCAATTTTTGTCAAATAGCGGAGTCGCTCCCGGGGATTCCCTTTTCCAAAATCAACTCCCAGTTTTTTCGCTCGAAAAATAACCTCATCAATGCTTATTAAATTTTCGTTGTTTTGGGGCATAAGGGGATATTGCGTCTTGACAAATCTTTTTTGATAATATATATTTAAAGGCAGAAGGCCCGGACAACTGAAACCCCTAAATTCTAAGGGCTCAGTTGGTAAAAGAAAAATCGGCTATAAATTTTCCACCTTGGCCATTTTTCCCGGGCCTTCTTTTTTATTATTTTATTATTTTATTTTCGGGTTGATAAGAACAGCTGTCAAGAGTTCGCGGAAAAATTTTTCCTGTCACGGGAAATTTTGTGATTACTTTATTATCTAATATCAAAAAACCTTGTCAAGACCTTTGGCTGTGGAAAACTTCCCGCAAAATATTACTACTCCTTTTTTCCTTATTCCATTAAAAAAACTTTCCCAAATTTTTTGCCCCAGAAAGCCCAAAGGGAAAAGCAAAAAGAAAGAATATTAATTCCAAAAAGCACTAAGTTAGGAGCACTAAGTTGGATCTTGGGGTGGCAAGGTCTAAAATCGAGAAAATAGAATAACTTTTCCCTCCTAAAAATTTCTGAAGTAACGAGAGTTTCTTTTAAGAAAATCCAGCGACTTAAATCTCAAAAACTTCATCAGCCAAAAAAGAAAATCTGAGAATAAGAGGGTGATATCAATTTGTTTTTCTTTAACATTTCATCTTTTTGGTAATCTTTTTTTTAAAATGTTTTTAAGATTCCCAAAAGGCACCCTAGCTAACCTTTTCTCCCTCTTTTTTGGACAAATAGATGAGGATTCAATTGAATTATTTTCGCTGAAGCAGGAAAAAACAAATTTTAAACATAGGGGAGATTTTATCTAAATTTCTCCTCTCTTTTTATTTCCTGCCACGGGAAATTGAGAAATTTAAGGTAATAGTTTGAAAATTGAACCAATGTGTTATAATTATCTTAATGAATTTCCTTCAACTAAAATCTAATTTATCGGAACTGTTATCCGAGGGGGTAAAATGCCCAAAATGTGGTCTTGGTGAGTTTTGGAAAACCAGAGATGGAAGATTAAAATGTAAAAACTGTCGCTATCTCTTTACTCCGCGGATAAACTTCTTCAATGTTCCTAAGGAAATGTTGGAAGAGGTTATTTTTGAGTTTCTCTTAGAACATCCAATCAAAATTATTTTGGAAAGAATTAATATCTCAAAGTACAAACTTTTGAAGATATTGACCATTTTAAGAAGGTTAATGAGTAACAAAGAGCCTCAACAAGATCAACCGCTTTTGATTAAACAACCAATAATTGGGATTTTTCGCAAAAACGATGAATTTTTTGCTGAAGTTGTTCAAGATATTGAAATTAAAAAATTAAAATCTTTTATTAAAAAACAATCACCTCTACCTGAGGGCTTGGAAAAATATGAAGCAATTGTCTTCAAAAATCACCTTCACCGACTTTCTCCAAAACGATATCAAATTGATAGTTTAGAACGATTTTGGGGATATCTTAAAAGAAAACTTTCCGCTAAGGGTGGAGTTAGAAAACAAAAATTGCCTTTTTATCTTGGAGAATATAGTTGGAGATATAATCACCGTAAATTAACCTTAAAAGAACAAAAAAGAATCTTGTTAACTCTTGTTTTTGAATATCAGAAGTTTCCTTTGAAAAAACGTCCACCCTCTTAACTTTAACTTTCTTTAGAATAATTTATAATGAATTAATGAGGTTGATGAGGAAATTTACATTTTTGCAAATTTTTATTTTACTGGTTTCAACCGGAGTGGTTTTTATTTTTTCGGTGGGAGCTGAAGGATTAGCTCAAAAATTACCCTTAATTGCCAGAAATTTGGAGGTTATTGACCAAGAGGCAGAAGTTGGAGATATTGTTTCCCAAACAAAAGAGGGAATATTTCGTTCTCAGATTCCTTACGATAAAAATATTATTGGAGTAGTAGGAGAAACCCCAATAATAGTTTTTGGTAAACCAACTACTAAGAGTTTGCCAATAATTTCTTTTGGTGAAACTTTAACCAAAGTAAGCAATATTAACGGGCCAATAAAAAAAGGAGATTTTATTACCTCTTCCAATAAGCCAGGGGTTGGCCAAAAAGCTACCCAAGAAGGGTTTGTTTTGGGAAGAGCCCTGGAAGATTTTAACCAGAAAGAAGGAAAGATATTAGTTTTTGTTCAACCTCAAGAGTTTATTTTGCCAAAAAAAACTGGATTAAGCACAATGATGGAAAAGCTTTTCACCGAGTTAAAAACGCCTCAAAATGTGCCGGAAGTCCTTCGTTATCTTTTTGCTCTCTTGTTGGGAGGAGGAAGTTTTATTATTGGTTTTTTTGCCTTTGTTAAAGCCCTGAGGGAAGGAATAAGAGCAATTGGCCGAAACCCTTTGAGCAAAAGAAGTATCCGAACCGCCATGATATTAAACCTAATTGGAATTTTGATTTTAACCGTAGCTGGACTTGGTCTCGCTTTATTTGTTATACTTTATTAATATAATAAACAAATTATGATTTTCAATTTGAATGGGCAAAATATATTTCTGATTATCTTCCTGATTCTAATTGCTTCAGCTATTGTGATGGTGATAGATATTTTGCGAATTCTTAAGAAAGAAAGAAAGAAACTTTTCCTTTCTAAAGATTTTGCTAAAAACGAACTTTTTTTAAGAATTTCTGAAGATTTCAAAAAGCAGTTAGAAGAATCGATTGCCAGGGAAATTCAAAAAAATATTGAAGAATTCAAAGACAAACTCCAAAAAACCTCAGAGGAAATTGTCAGAAATTACAGAAACTGGTTTGAAGGAGGAGATCAGAAAATCCAAAAAATTATTAGTCAATTTTCTCAACAACTTTCCCAAGAAATGGAAAAAATTAAAGAGGAGATGGCTCAATTGACAAAATTTAGTTTAAAAAATCAAACTTATCTTTCGGAAATAGCCAGCGAAAAAATCTCAGAATTAAATCAAGCTCTCAAGGGGGAACTTTCTAAAATTCAGCAAAGTAGTTTAAAGATTTCGGAAGAATTATCTAAAGAGCTAAGCCAAAAATTTGAGAAGATTTATCAATCAGCCAGGGAAACCTTAAATAAAAAGGTGATGGAAGTAGAAAAAAAGATTGAAAACTATAAAAAAGAGAGATTTAAAGAGATGGACCAAAAAATTTATCAAATGCTTGAAAAAGTCGCCAAAAAAACCATCGGTAAGGCAATTGATTTATCAACCCATGAGAAATTAGTAATGGAGGCCTTAGAGAAAGCGAAAAGAGAAATCTTTTGAGCAAGCTATGGAAAAATCATTTGCCGAATTAATCAAAAATATTAAAACAACCGAAGAGTTGAGCTTGGTTTTAGATGAAATTACCAAAAAAAGATTAAAAGGGAAAAAGATACCTTCTGATTTGGAAAAAAAACTGCGAGCTTTGCCCAAGCTAAGATTAGAAATCGCTTTCTCCCCTCCTGAGAGCTTTATTAAAAGGGTTAGCCAATGGTTAGAAAAAGAACTCGGCCAAAAAATTATTTTAGATGTAGTGGTAAACCCCAAAATCATAGGGGGAGCAGTAATAGAATTTCAGGGAAAGTGGCGAGATTTTTCGTTAGCTAAAGAAATTCACCACCTTTTAAGTGATTACCCTGCAGAATAGACAAAACCTATGGCTAATTTTAAACAATATTTAGAGCAAATAAGAGAAATAGGTCGAGTGATGGGATTAAATCATTATTTAGCTTATGTTTCCGGCCTGCCTACTTTAAAATTGGGAGAAATGGTTATTACGGAAAGCGGACAAAAGGGATTAGTTCAAGAATTAGATAAAGAAGTAGCGAAAATTTTAATGTTTGAGGTTGGAAAATTAAAAGTTGGAGAAGCAGTAACAAGAACTAATACTTTTTTTCAAATTCCGGTTTCAGAAAACCTTTTGGGTAGGATTATCAACCCCCTCGGTTATCCGATAGATGGTTTAGGGCCGATATTAGGAGAAAAAAAATACCTACCTATCCAAAGAAAAGCGCCGGGTATTACCGAACGAGTCAGGGTGAGCCAACCCCTACAAACGGGGGTGACAATCGTAGATCTCTTGGTGCCTATCGGATATGGTCAAAGAGAATTGGTTATTGGAGATGCCAAAACCGGCAAAACCACTTTTCTTTTACAAACTATAGTCAGTCAAGCAAAAGAAGGAATAATCTGCATTTATGTTGGAATTGGCAAAGAAATTTCTGCTATTAAAGCGGTGGAGGACTATTTGAGAGAGATGAAAGTTTTAAACAAAACAGTAATGGTAATTGCTACCTCGGAAAACTCTTCTCCCCTAAACTACCTTGCCCCTTTTTCGGGAATAACGATTGCTGAATATTTTCGCGAGGAAGGCAAAAATGTATTAATTATTTTTGATGATTTAACCAGTCATGCTAAATTTTATCGAGAAATTTCTCTTTTAAGTGAGGAGTTTCCCGGCCGAAGTGCTTATCCTGGTGATATTTTTCATATTCAAGCAGCCCTCCTGGAAAGAGCGGGAAATATTAAAAAACCATCTCTTGCCAACAAAGAAGTAAGTATCACTGCTTTACCAGTGGCTGAAACCTTAGAAAATGACATTTCTGGTTTTATTCAAACTAATCTGATGGCAATGACTGATGGTCATATCTTTTTTGATATTAACGATTTTAGAAAGGGTAAACTTCCTGCTATTAACGCTTTCCTTTCGGTATCTCGTGTGGGAAATCAAACCAAAAAACCGTTAGATAAAAAATTGTCTGGCTGGATAAAAAGAACATTGGTTGAATATCAAAGGGTAATGGAAATTGCTCAATTTGGTGGAGAGTTATCTCAAGAAACCCAAAAACTTTTAGACTTAGGGGAAAAAATAGAGATTCTTTTTAATCAAGAGGTAAAAATGATAATCCCCAGAGCTATTCAATTGTTTTTATTTGGATTGTTGCTTTCGGGATTTTGGGAAGATAAACCTCAAAATATAATGAGAGTAGAGGTTAATACAATTTTGAAAAATTATGAAAAAATTCTACCGGAGGTGAAAAAAGAGATAGAGAAGATAAATGATTTAGAAAAACTTAAAAATTTGGTGGAAAAAGTTATTCCAAAAGTTAGAGAAATTTTATACCAACCTATTTAATTTTTATGGCTAAACCAAATATTCTCATAATTGAAGACGATCCCCCAACTATTAAGATTTTCCAGGAGGTGTTTACTATGGCTGGATTTAATGTTGAAATTTTAGATATGGGCCAAAAAGGAATTAGAAGGATGGAAGAAATTAGAGAAGGAAAGAAAGAAAAGCCAGACCTAATTTTATTAGATTTAATTTTACCAGATATGAATGGTATTGAGGTCTTAAAAGAGGCCAGAAAATATCCCGAAACAAGAAATCTTAAAATCTACGCTTTAACCAACTATAGCGACCCGAAGTTTCAAGAAGAGCTCTTTAAAGAAGGAATTGATAAAATTTTAATTAAAACTCAATATTCTCTAAAAGAACTCACTGAAATAATTAAAGAGGCGGTAAAATGAGATTTCATCTTTTGGTCTTCACTTTTATTATAATTTCCTGGTCGTTTTGTTTATATTTTTATAATCGGCCTGTTTTATTTGGAAAGTTAGAATGGTTAAAAATAACTTTCGCTTTAAGCATTGGCCTTATTTTTGAGCTTTTTTTTCTTGTTGTTAGTGCCTCTAAAATATCTTTAAAAAAATTTAAGGTTCCTTTAATAATTGTCTTTTCAATTTTTGCTTTGCTAATAATCTTTGGGGTTTTTGCTAACAATTGGCCAATCAATTATTTGATTAAACTTTCTCCTTGGGGGGTAGTTTTTGTTTTGTTGCTTTTAATCTACAGTGCCTTGGGAGGAGCAATTTTATTAGAAAGATTTTTAAAAATTCCAGAGCTCCATCACTTACAATCCTTGTATATTCTGATTAGTTTTGGGCTATTTATAATTGCCATATCCATTTTATATGTTTTCCTTCCTCTATTTACTTTGCCCAGAGAGTATCTTTGGCTTAGTCCTTTGATAACCGTTATTTTTCTTTTATTGTTTATTTTTGGCTATTTTTTAATTAAAAGAGGGAGAGAAGAAGAATTTAAGAAAAGAAAAGAGGCAGAAAAACTCTCGGAAGAAGAAAGGAAATTAACTCAAGCTAAAGACCAGTTCATCTTGTCTCTTCAACATCATCTCCGAACCCCCCTGGTTCCTCTTAAGGGATATTTAGAAAAAATTGTTGAAGGTAGTTATGGCCCAGTAGAAAATCCAGTTGTTAAAGAAAAGCTTATTGAAATGAAAAAATCGGTTGATCTTCTCTATTCTCTAATGGAAAATTTAATAGAGATTCAGGAGCTAAAAATGGGAAGAAAAACTTTGAATTTAGAAGATTGTCGGATTGAAAATTTGATTAAAAATGTAATTGAGGAATTAAAATTTCAAGCTCAACAAAAAAATCTTTATTTAAAACTTGAACTCCCAACCAACGGAAAATTGCCAACCCTAAAACTGGATAAAAGAAGAATGAGAAAGGTGATTTGGAATTTGCTTGATAATGCTATTAAATACACCAACCGGGGAGGAGTAACAATAAGGGTTGAAAATCAAAAATCAAAAATTAGAATTGTGGTGGCTGATACTGGTATTGGTATGGAAAAAGAAGAGATTGATTATTTCTTGAAAGGGCGATTATTTGAAAGAGGTAAAGAGGCCGAGAAATTTTATGGTCCAGGCAGGGGGATAGGTTTAAATATTATTACTGAATTTGTTAAAGCTCATGGAGGGAAAGTTTGGGGAGAATCAGAAGGTTGGGGAAAAGGAACAACTTTCTACATTGAGTTGCCAGTTAAAGATTAAAAATATGGCAATCTTAAAAGAAATCAAAGAGAATTTAAAAGCGATTTCCAATATTGAAACAATTACCAGAGTTTATCAAGAAATTGCTAATTTAAGAATGAATAAAATTCGCCAAAAAGTATTAACCAACCGAGAGTTTATTAACCAGCTTTCTCAAGTTTATAGTTTAACAAAAAGGGCTTATCTTGCTCAATTCCGAAAAGGAAAAGTAACTAAAACTCAACAATTTTTTTTAAAAAGTAAAAGACCAAGAGTGGTAGTTTTTCTTTCTTGTAATGAACGGTTTTATGGAACTTTAATTTTAGATATCTGCAAAGAAGTTTTAAATTATTTAACGGAAAACAAAGCCACTTTAGTGGTGGTTGGGAAAATGGGTAGATATCTGATTGAAAGAGAAAGTCCGGGGAAGAAAATAGTTTATTTTGAATTAGATGACGACAAGCCCAAAGCAAAAGAGCTTCGCGATATCATTGAATTTATTAAAAACTACCAAGAAATTATCGTATTTCATGGAAGTTTCCAGACCATTTTGACGCAAAAAGTGACTCAAAGTAATATTTCCGGAGAAATAATAGTAGAGAAAGAATTGGAGAAGGTTAAAACTTATTTATTTGAGCCATCTCCCGAAGCAGTTCTGGGATTTTTTGAAACCGAGTTAAAGTCAGCTTTTTTTAATCAGGCTGTTTTAGAACATCAATTGTCTAAATATGCCACCAGAATGATAGCCATGTATCGAGCTACTGAGAACGCCAGAAAACAAAAAAGGAAATTGATAATTCAACAAAAAAAATTAGAACGCCAATTGTTAAATAAAAAACAAATTGAACTTTTTAGCCCTTTGATAGGGCGAACTAACAAAAATTTTTTTTAAAATCCAAAATATGGAATTAGGATATATTATCTCAATTCGGGGGGAAATAGTTGAGGTTGAGTTTTATAAAAATCCACCTTTTATTGGGGAGATATTAGTTTTGGAAAAAAATCCCAAGGTCTGGTTAGAAGTTCATAGTGCCTCCAAAAGAAAAACATTTTTGTGTCTTTCGCTAACTAATTCCGAGAAATTGTTTCGGGGAGCTAAAGTAAAAAAAACTGGCAAAAGTTTAGAGGTGCCGGTAGGAAGGGAGTTTTTAGGGAGAGTAATTGATATTTTTGGCAATCCTTTAGATGGAGGGCCCCCGATTGAAACTAAAGAAAAAAAATCAATCTATCAGTCACCCCCTTTTTACCACGAGATTATTTCTGGAAAAGAAATAATTGAAACTGGAATAAAGGTAATTGACCTTTTTACTCCTTTGAGAAGAGGAGAAGAGTTGGGGATTTTTGGAGGAGCTGGCTTAGGAAAAACTGTCCTTTTGATTGAACTCCTTCATAATCTTGTTTTTTTCAGAAAGAGGATTGCTGTTTTTGCTGGTTTAGGAGAGAGAATCAGGGAAGGCCAAGAACTTTATGAAACTTTAAAAAAAACCAATGTCTTGCCCCGGGTTTGTTTAGTTTTTGGAGAGATGAGTGAATCGGCAATAATAAGATTTAAAGTCGGTTTTGTGGCCGCCACTATCGCTGAGTATTTTCGGGATAACCAACGAGAAGATGTTTTATTTTTTATTGATAATATTTATCGCTTCTTACAGGCAGGTAACGAACTTTCCACTCTTCTTTCAGTAATTCCTTCGGAAGATGGTTATCAACCTACTCTTTCCAGTGAAATCGGGAAATTGGAAGAAAGATTGGTCTCTAACAAAAATGGCTCAATAACCAGTATCCAAGCAATTTATGTTCCGGCCGATGATATTACCGATTCGGGAGTTCAGGCGGTTTTCCCCTATTTTGATTCAACGGTCATCTTATCTCGAGACATCTATCAACAAGGAAGGTATCCAGCGGTAGATATTTTAGCTTCCTCTTCTTCAGTGATAGATCCAGCAATTGTGGGTCAAGAGCATTACGAGACAGTGGTTGAGGCAAAGAAAATTTTAGAAAGATATAAAGAACTTGAGCAAATTGTGTCAATTGTCGGCGAAGCTGAACTTTCGGTAGAAAATAGAACTATTTATTATCGAGCCAGAAAAATTTTAAATTTTATGACCCAGGACCTCTTTGCGGTGGCTGACCAGACGGGCAGAAAGGGTAAATATGTTAAAAGGGAAGAAACGATTAAAGGGGTGAGGGCGATTTTAGAAGGGAAATTGGATCAGGTTCCCGAAGAGGCTTTATTGTTTATCGGGGGATTGAGCGATTTAAGTTATTAATTGATTTTCAATTAATTTTAATTATTAAATGGTAAATAGAGAAAAACCCCTCCTTGAAGTAAAAGTGTTTTGTTCTCCAGCCATTGAAAGAGAACCTTTTCGCGGAAAAGCTGAAGCAGTTTCTTCTCAAAATAGATTGGGAAAATTTGACATCCTTCCCCAACATACCAATTTTATTACCCTTATTTTTGAGGAATTAACCATTCACACTCCGGAAAAGAAAAAAATCACTTACCAATTTAAAAGAGGGGTTTTGGAGGTAAGTGAAAACCAGGTCAGAGTGTTTTTGGGGCTCTGAGAAAAAATTATTTTTAATCTTTCTTTTTTGCGAATTTTTATCTTTGAATTTCCGGAGGAGTAGACCCAATCGGCGGTTGGGAGGGAGTTATTCCTTCCAATGCTGATAATCCTTTTTTAAGATTTTCTAGAATCTTTTCCACTTCCTGATTTTTAGGATTTAATTCTAAAACTTTCTCAAATTGTTTTATCGCTTTTTCTTTTTCTCCTTTTTTATCATAAACCAATCCTAACATATATAAAGCGTTAGAATAATTAGGATTCAGTTTGACTACCTTCTCAAATTCTCCTTGGGCTTGCTCGATTCTCTCTTTTCGCCAATAGAGCATTCCTAATTGAAAGGATATTCCAATATCTTGGGGAAAGGCCTTTTGGAGGTCTTCTAATTTGGCAATTGCCTCCTCCCCTCTCCCCTGCTGATCATAAGCTACTGCCATTAAATAGTGAGCGGGGGCATAATCTGACTTAAGGTTGATGGCTTTTTGTAAATTTTCAACTGCCAAATCTAAAAATTCTTTTTCTTTAGCAATCATCTTTTCTTTTCGGAAATTCTGAGCCATTAAAATATAAACCCTTCCCATCTCCCCATAAGGGAAAGGGGAAGCGGGCTCCAGTTCGCTGGCTCGACGATAAGATTCTAAAGCTATCTCGCCGGCATTTTCAATCCCAATTAAACTGCGATAAAAGAAACCTCTCACATTCCAGTTGGCTACATTAAAGGGGGCTAAAGTTATCGCCTGGTTAAGGGATTTAACTCCATTGGAAATGTTCTCTTGAACCAATTGCCATTTTCTTTCAGCTGACAATTCTTGGTCTTGGGCAATTAAATTAGCCTTAGCCAGATACAATTGGGCAAGATTTTGCCAATAAACATCTGTTTTAGGATTAAGGAGAGTAGCTTTTTGAATTGCTTTTATTCCCTGGTCAATATGCTCTTTTTGGACAAACTTAATTCCTTGAGTATAATAAACTTCCCCTAAATACTTCTGAGTTTGAAAAAAGAGCAAAAACAAGCCAAAAATTATAATTGCCAAAAAAATACCAGAAAAAACTGTTCGGCGAAAATAAGGAACGAGGTTGATTTTAATTTCGCGAGAATTGTAAAATAACAACCCAGCAATCACCACCCAAAAAATAAACCACAAAGTAAAACTAAAGGGAGAAAGAAAACCGGCCCCAAATAAAGCGACAGCTGAAGACAAAAATCCTATTTTCATTCCCCGATAATCGTTGGCTTCAGTTAAGTGCTTGATTCCAAAATATATTGCCAAACCCAACAAAAATAGCAAAGAGAATCCGGCTAAAGCACCTTTGGTGATAAACCAATCTAAAAATTCTGAACTTCCTGAAGAAAATCTTGTTCCCCAAAAAATTGTCTGGTTAAGAAGGGGGGAACGATGTTTAGAATAATCAAAGATAAAAGTTCCCGGGCCTGAGCCAAAAAGAGCGTTTTTAATTCCTTGTTGATATACTTTTGTTAAAATTCTTCCTTCCGAAACAATCCCCGGGGAAACCTGGATGGGTAACTCGGGAAATCCAGTAAATCGTAAAGGGAAAAGGAGGAAAAAGAAAGATAAAACCAAAAGGCCCATCAAAACTCCTGCCCAACTACCTTTGATTTTCCCTTGAGGATCACTCAAACCGAGAATGGTCAAAGTTAAAATTCCAAATAAAAGAACCAACCAGGCACTACCAAAGTCAATTAAAATAACTAAGGCCAATAAAATTGAAAAAATCCCATAAAAAATTGGCTTTTTAATTCGGAAGGCAAGAACTAAAGAAATGGGTAACAAAACAGCAAAAAATATTCCTGCCTGATAAACACTGCCAAGGGTATTAAAGGAAATAATTTTGCTAAAATCAAATGGCAAAATAAAAATACCATAAAGCTGGAAAATCAAAAAAACTCCAGTTAATACTCCGGAGGTAAGAAGGAGAAAAATAGCAAAGAAAATTTCCTTTTCTTTAGTAAAAACATTAACTGAAAGAAAAACCAAAAGAAGAAAAGAAAAAATAGTAACGAAGCTGTCGGTAATCCCTAAGGGCCAGCCCCAAAAAGAAGCACTTGGCCAAACTGAAAGGAAAGTAGAAATTGAGAAAAAACCTAAAACTAAAAGAAGGACAAAAGAGAATAATTTATTTCCTCTTAAAATTATCTTTTTCTGACCAACCTGGCTTATAAGCCAGGTTATGCTACTCAGCAAGACCAAACCAAGCAACAAAATTTGCTTTGGAGAATTTAAAACATTCTGGGTAAAAGGCAAAAAGAAAAGGGGCGTTAAAAAAAAGGCTAAATATAAAGCAGTTTTGCTTATTTTAGTAAAGATAAACGAAGAAGTTTTCATTTTTTGGTGGGAATTCATTTCTTTAGTTAATTTTATAACAAAAATCCCTTAAGTCAATTAAAAATTTGTCTATTTAAATATCTCTTTAGGATAAATTAATATAAAAACTGGAAGATATTGTTGATTTTTGTCAGAGAGGGGCAGGAAAATTTTGAACTCTGTGTTTTTGGGAATTAGTTCTAACTTATCAGAAAATGAAGCCATTATTTTCTTTTTAATTTCCTCAAGTTCCTTCTCTCCCTTTTTTGTTGAGGAAATTATCACCAATCCTTCTTGTCCTTCCTGATTTAATTTAAAGAGAATTTCCTCATAAGGTTTTTCTTTCTCAAACAAAGCTCCAATTTTCCGGGGGAGTTTTTTTATTATGCCATAAATTAGATTTTCACTAAATCCTTTTATCTTCTCCCTAACTTTTTTTTCTTCTTTCCTTAATTGAGAAATCATCTGAACAGCTTGGGAAATCTTAGCAGAAAGTCTCTGGTAGAAATCTCTGCTGATTTTTTGAAGAGATTGAATGTCCTGACGGAGGTATTGAGTAAACTTCTTGCTGATCTCAATTAAAAAATGTATTAAAGAATGTTTAACTTCCAAAAGAAAACTCTCTTTAATTGTTTTGGAAATTTTAGCCCCCAATGCCTTCAATTCTTTTCCTTTAAATTTCTTTCCAAATTGATAAATACCCTCTCCCTTTTCGCTTGCTTGCTCTCTTATTTTTAAGGTTAAACTTTTGGGAAAAATTTTGAGATTTTTTGAAAACTCTAACAATAATGAGTTGGTCCGAAAATAAATGTTTGTTGTAAGATTAGCGAGATTTTGGGAAATATCCTCTTGAGTTTCAATAATGTTTCTTTCAATTTCTGAGCGGAATTCCTTAAGATCGCTCACTATTTCTTTGGCGGTCTGACCAGCAAGATAACCGCTTGAGTTCAAAATAGGGAGAAAGTAGGGATAGCTAAAAAGAATTGCCAAAGAGCCAAAAATAAAAACCAGAGCGACGAGTAAAGCGGTAAACTGGGCTCCTGATCCTGGTGAAGAAGTAAAGGAAAATGAAGGGGTCGATTTTGAAATCTCAATTTTAAACTCTTCTCTCCCTTCCCTTTCTTTTTTGATTTTCTGGTTGTAATCTCTGACTTTTTCCAAATACTCATCAATCCATTTCTTTTTTGTCACCCAGTTTCGACCCAGCTTTAGCGCTTTTAATTTTCCTTGTCTGGCTCGCAAGCTTAAATAATCTTGAGAGTAACCCGAATATTTTGCCGCTTCTTTTAAAGAGATTGGTTCTTCTTTTAATACTCTCACTTCTATCTCCTCTATCTCCTCCTTTTTTTCTCTGGGCTGGTATATTTTTCTTTTTTTAAATTTAACTTTTTTTCTCCCAGTTTTTTCCAAATACTCATCAATCCATTTCTTTTTTGTCACCCAGTTTCGACCCAGCTTTAGCGCTTTTAATTTTCCTTGTCTGGCTCGCAAGCTTAAATAATCTTGAGAATAGCAACCCGAATATTTTGCTGCCTCTCGGAGGGATATGTATTTTTGTTCAATTTTCTCCATTAGTATATTATCGCTTATCCGATAGCTGTGTCAAACTTAAACTTGTGGAAAACTGTGAGCCAGAAAGGTCATCCTCCGAGTTTAAGCGAGAGCTCCGGGGCTACGATTCGAACGTAGATTACGAGGGCCAGAACCTCGCGTCCTACCATTAGACGACCCCGGAATAATTAAACTTTCAAGTATTTGCGCACAGCAATTAAAGAGGAAAATATTCCCAAAACGAAAGCGAAAATAATCTGGATTACCAATAACATCAAAAAATTCTCTTGAAAATAATCTAAGATGCTGAATCCCAAAATCCAGTTTTCAATTCGGGAATTTAAAAAATTAAAAATTCCAAAGAAAACGAGATTAGCAATTAACACAGCAAAGATTCCATAGAACAAACTTTGAACCAGAAAGGGACCCCGGACAAACCAATTCGAAGCTCCAACTAATTTCATAGTGGAAATTTCTTCTCGAAAAGCAAAGATAGTTAACTTAACTGTATTGAAAGTAATTAAGACAACCAAAATCCCAAGAATTAAACTGAGTAAAATTCCTCCCAACTTTATATTGTTTGTTAAACTAAAGAGGCGATTTATTATTTTTTCTGATTCATAATAAGAAATTTTCTCAATCATATTTTGAAAGGGTCCGGAGGTTAAAAAGTCAGAAATTTGAGCATAGAAATTAGGGCTTTTAGCTTTAATATTTAAATAAGAGAGGAAAGGATTCTCCCCCACTTCTTCTAAAGCTCGAAGATAAAGAGGATCTTCCTTATGTCTTTGCAAAAAGTTCTCTTGAGCCTGAGCTCGGGAAACGTAACTGATATTTTCTATTCCGGGAGAAAATTTGCTAAGTTCTTGCTTAAGTTCCAGAATTTCTGATTCAGGAACTTCTTTTTTAAAATAGACAGCAATATCAACTTTCTCTCTAGCTTGAGAAATCAAAAAATTGCTTAATTCGTTAAATATAATAAGAGAGGTAATAACCAAAACTGCTACTGTAATAATAAAAATCGCCTGAGAACCCAATCCCATATTGCGAGAAAATCCCTGCCAGCCAAATTTTAAAATTCTTTTTAAATTAGTAAACATATCTTTTATAAAATGAATTTTCCTTCGGGATCGTCGCGGATAACTTTTCCTTTTTCTAAAGTAATTACTCTTTTTTGCAATCCGTCAATTACCTCTTTATTGTGGGTGGCTAAAATTATTGTCTGGCCAAAGGAATGAATTTTTTTAAAAAGGTTAATAATATCAAAAGTATTGTAAAGATCTAAATTGCCAGTTGGCTCATCAGCCACAATTACTTCGGGACGATGACAAAGCGCTCTGGCAATTGCTAATCTTTGTTTTTCCCCTCCTGAAAGTTCCTCTGGAAAACTCTCTTGGCGATTCCCTAACCCGACAATCTCCAAGATTTGAGGAACATCTCTTTGGATATCTTTATCTTTTGCTCCAATTACCTGCATTACATATTCAACATTTTCTCGGACGGTTTTTCCTTTAAGTAATTTGTAATCTTGGTGGATAACACCAATTTTCCGGCGAAGATACTGAACATCTCGTTCTGTCATTTTTTGAATCGATTTCCCCTTAAAAAAAATCTCTCCCTGGGTTGGTTGCTCTTCTTGAATGAGTAATCTAATTAGGGTAGTTTTGCCAGCCCCGGATTTCCCGACAATCGAAACAAACTCCCCTTTTTGGATTTGAAAGGAAACATCTTCTAAAGCAACAACTGGATTTCCCCTAGAACGATAGATTTTAGTGACGTTTTGAAACCTAATCATAATAAATTATCTCAAATGTCATATGTCAAAACTCAAATCCAAATCTTAAATCTCAAATCTATTTTCTGTCTTTTAAGGTTAAGAGGCTTGAAGCAATCATTTTCCCTATTTCTCCTGTTTCTTTTATCAGCGGTTCAATTTTTGATGGAGTTATCAGTTTGCTATCTTTCAAAAGATAAAGCCAATAAAGGGTTTCATTGCAACTTTTTAAGGCGATTTCATAGAATCTAACAAAATCTTTTTTGGAGGAAGAAGCTTTTGCTTCAATAAGATTCGCCCCTATCGAAGTTGCTGCCCTTAAAAGCTGATCGGTAAAAATAAAATAGATTTTATCTTTTGGAAAATCTTTGACTAAATTTATAATTCCCAAAGAAAACTTATAAGCTCGGTGGCGAATATTCTTAGATTTGAGGTTTGACATATGGATTTAACATTTGAGATTTGAGATTTAACCTATCTTCATCTCTGCTTCAATAAAAATATCCAAATTACCATCTAGGACCCCCTCCACATCAACGGTCTCCACACCGGTCCGATGGTCTTTGACAAGTTTATAAGGATGAAGAATATAGGAACGGATTTGGGAACCGAATTCAGCCGAAATCTTTTTCCCTCTTATTTTTTCTAATTCTTTTTCTTTTTCAATTTGTCGAAGATTGTATAATTTAGCAATCAACATTTGCATTGCTCTCTTTCTATTGGCTCCTTGCAATCTTTCTACTTGGCAAGCCACTTTGATGCCAGTTGGTAAGTGGGTGATCCTAACGGCTGTCTCTCGACGGTTAACATACTGCCCACCGGGTCCAGAAGCTCGGAAAGTCTCAATTTTTAGGTCTTCAGGCTTTATCTTTACCTCTCTCATTTCTTCTTTAATAACTGGCAAAACTTCCACCCGGCTAAAAGAAGTGTGGCGTAATCCTTTTGCCGAAAAAGGAGATATTCTTACCAATCGATGGACACCTGTCTCTTTTTTTAGAAGACCATAAACATTCTTGCCGTTAATCTCCATTGAAACCTCCCTCATACCAATTCTTCCATCTGGCCCTCCTCCTTCAGTGAAGCTTTGAGATAAAATTCTGTATTTCCATTTTTTTCTTTCAGCAAATCTTTGGTACATTCTCAACAGCAAAGCAACCCAATCCTCAGCATCTCTTCCACCAGCGCCCGCTTCAATAGTAAGAATGGCAGGACCTTGATCGTATTTCCCAGTGAGAAGGGTTTCTTGTTCCAAATTTCTTATTTCCGAAGCAATTTCTTCTATTTTTTCTTCGATTTCTTTCGATTCTGAGCTACTCTCTTTAACTAATTTAGCCAAACTTGAGAGATCAGAAATTTCTTTTTTTAAATTTTCAACGGTTTCAATTTTCTCTTTGAGGTCCGTGTACTCTTTTTGGATTTCTGCTGGATTTTTTTCCTTCTTCCAGAAATCTGGCTGAGCAATTTTCTTTTCTAATTGGCTCAATTTTCTATTTTTTTTGGCAATGTCAAAGACAGTCCAGCAAATGCTGGAATTTTTCTTTTAAGTTTTCAATTTTTTCTCGGATTTCCATAAATTTTGAAGCCGCTTCCCGGGCTCGAACCGGGAACCTATCGCTTACGAAGCGATTGCTCTACCGATTGAGCTAAAGCGGCAAATTTCGAGCGGGTGAGCGGAGTCGAACCGCCATCTGCTCCTTGGGAAGGAGCCATAATAACCGTTATACGACACCCGCAAAATTTTGGCCCGTACCATTAAACTACTGGCGCCCATTTGACAGAGACCGGGTCTCTGACAGCTTTATTTAATTTTTAATTTTTCTAAAAACTTTTGCCAAAAAGTTTGCGATTGAGTTGGAGTAGCATTTTCTTCTTTCTTGAGCATCGGAAAGGCTACCACTTTCTCCCCTACTTTTCTAAGGTTCAATTGTTCTCTAGCAATTCTTTCAAGAGTCTCTTGATTTTCAGCTCGCGAGATCTTTGCTTTAAGTTTTTCTTCTTCAATTGAGATCTTTTCAATTTCTTCTTTTAATCGCTTTAATTGTCTAGCAACCATCTTTCTTTTCTGGCTTATTCTAAAATTTCCAAAGAATAAGGCAATTGTTATAATGATTAATCCTGTTAAAATTATTATTTTAAGGACCAAAGTTTTCTTACTTTCTCTTTTAAAATTCCTTGATCTTATCATATACTTAAATAATGAAGCCAAGAAAATTTTTAAAAATAGTCTGGATTATTTTGGTTGCTTTGATCATTTTTAGTATGTTTAGTTTTCTTCTCTGGCCTCTTCTTTAGTTTAACAAAATCAAACGATTTTTCAATCGCTCTTCAGCATCTCCAAAAATACTTGAGGAGGAAGTTTAATTTTCGTTCGTTCCTTTAGTTTCTTTTTGCCTCTTTTTTGCTTCTCCAGGAGTTTCATTTTCCTGGTAACATCACCACCATACAGCGAGGCTGTAACATCTTTCCTCTGTGCTTTAATAGTCTCTCGGGCAATAATTTTACCTCCAACTGCTGCTTGTAAAGCTAAAGGAAACTGTTGGGGAGGGATAATCTTTTTTAGTTTTTTTAAAATTTTTTTACCTTCTGGAAAAGCCTCTCTTTTGGGAACAATCTTAGAAAATGGCTCTTGAGGCTCTTGAGCTATTAAAATCTCAATCTTAACTAAGTCGGCTTCTCTTAACCCTATTGGATAAAAGCTGAAAGAAGCAAATCCATGGGTAACACTTTTTATTTTATCGTAAAGATCACCAGTGATAAGTTGCCGTAAAGGTGCTTGAGCTAATAAGATTGACTTTTGAGCAGTGAGAAATTTGGTTTCTCTGAGTTGAATGCCAAAATTTTTCAAAAGTTTTAATACTTGATTTAAATAAGAATTTGGAGTAATTATTTCTAATTCTACCCAGGGCTCTAAAGTTTTTTCAATCTGAGATGGTTGGGGCCACATCGAGGGGGAGAAAATCAAAAGTTCTTTAGCGTCTTTGGTGAGAACTTTAAAAATCACCTGAGGGGTAGAAACTATTAAATCTAAATTAAATTCAGTCTTTAAGCGCCTTAAAGTAATTTCTGCATGCAAAGATCCTAAAAATCCACAACGGAATCCCCTGCCTAAAGCCATTTTTGACTCGGGCTGAAAATCCAAAGCGGGATCGCTTAATTTAAGTTTTTCTAAGCCTACTTTTAACTCTTCGAAATTATCAGCTGAGTAAGGATAGATACTTAAATAGAGGACTGGTTGAGGCTCTTTGTAACCGGGTAACGGCTCCGCTCTTGAAAATTGAAAATTGGGGATTGGGAATTTAATTATTGTATCCCCCACTCTAACCTTAGAAGGTTCTTTGATTCCTGTTTTGATGTAACCAATTTCACCAGCTTTTAGATTTTGGGAGGGCTTGAGATCTGGAGTAAAATAGCCAACTTCTTTTACTTCCCCTTCTTGATCTTGAGCTATTAAATAAATTTTATCACCTTTTTTTGTTTCTCCTTCAAAGACCCGAACATAGGCGATTACCCCAGAAAAAGGGTCATATTTTGAATCAAAAATAAGAGCTCTGAACCCCTCCTCTTTTCCTCTTGCCTTAGCTCGGCGATCGCTGAAATAAGGCGACGAAAGTTTTGTTGGAGGAGGAATTTTTTCAATTATCGCTGCTAACAGTTCTTTGACTTTTGTGCCTTCTTTTGCTGAGATGGTAAAAATTTCTTTTTCTGGAACTCCAAGTAATGAAGCTAATTCTTTTTTAGTTTGAGAAATTTGAGCTTGAGGAAGATCGATTTTATTTACTACTCCAATAATTTTAAGTTTTTGAGTTTGAGCTTGTTCTAAGTTAAAAAGGGTTTGGGCTTGAATGCCACGAGTGGCATCGACTAACAAAATCGCTCCCTCAACACAATATAGGGCCCTGGAAATCTCATAAGAGAAATCTATATGCCCTGGCGTATCTATCAAATTCAAAATAAATTCCGACCCTAAACTATTTGGCATTTGGCATTTGGAGTTTGGAATTTTAAACTTCATCCGAACCGGATGAAGTTTGATAGTTATTCCCTTTTCTTTTTCAAGCTCCATTGAGTCAAGATATTGGGGCCGCATTTTTTCTTTTGGGATTGTTTTTGTCAATTCTAAAAAACGGTCAGCCAAAGTTGACTTCCCATGATCGATATGGCTTATAATGACAAAGTTACGAATATTTGACAATTCCATAATCCCCATCCAAAAGCTGTCAGAGACCCGGTCTCTGATTATTCTAGAGATAGGTGGGCAAACTTTTTAATTTCTCCTTTGTATCTTACCCATTCTTCTACAAATCTTCTACAACTTTCTTCTCCTTCCATTATTTCTGAAATAAATTCTCTTTCAGTAATCGAAGGAAAGTTCTTCTTTCCGATATAATCAAGATAGCTTGACCACTTATAATTTTCTAAAAATTTAATAACCTTCCTTGGTTCTTTTATTCCTTTCTCTTTCCAATCTGGTTCTACACAAGATATAGGATTGGTATGAATATACACAAATACAGTTTTCAATTGTTCATCATTTTTAACGTGAACAGCAGAAAATCTATCTTGAAAAACATGACCTTTGCGACTGTATTTTCGATTAAAATAACCTCCATAACCAGCTCCAAACTTTAGCATAAATTTGGTAATCCCTTCTTCTTTAAGCTGTTTCAAAAGCAGATGTATATGATTTGGCATCAGACAAAAAGCTAAAACCTCGACTATCTTATCTCGCGGATCAGAGACAGAGACCCGGTCTCTGTCAGCTTTTTTAAGACGGGCCCGGGCTTTCCTCCGCTCTCTGATAGTAATTGGATTAGTGGTATTAAATTCGTAAATTGAGAAAATTCCTCGATAATAGTCATCGACGTTCTTAAAAATTAAATTATCATCGATCCCTCTCAAAACTACATGGTATATTTCCTCATTCACAAATTGTTGTTTTCTATATGGCATATAATTTACAGAGACCGGGTCTCTGTTAGCTTTTGAATTGGGTGAGGAGAGATTCCCAGATTTTTTTTGGTTCAGGTAATTTTAAAAAGAGAGAGAAAATGAAATAAGCAAAAATTCCGATTAGACCGGCGAAAATTGTCTGGTATAATAGCCCTAGGACTTCCCTTGTGTCTAAAACAATCGCAAAAATTCGCAAGGCGGAGTAGGTAGAAATTGCCATTAAGATTGAGGCAGTTAAAATTTTCCAGAGTTTTTGAAAAATTTCACCAAATTCTAATCCTTCAACTTTTCTTTTTAAATAAAAAGAAAGTAAAAAGAATTGGAAAACTGTTGCTAAAGAAAGGGCTAAGGGAAGACCGATAATTGAAATATTATCTATTCCTTTAAGTTTCAGGAAATTTATTAAAACTTTTGAAAAATTATTGGGATAATTTAAAAAAGAAACAAAAGAAAAAGAGAGAATTATATTCAGCCCCATAGTAGATAAGGCAATTTTTACTGGTGTTTTGGTATCTCGGAGAGCGAAAAAGGCTCGAGCCAAAAAGGGTACCAGGGAGCTGGCAAAAAGAGAGAAAGCAAAGATACCAAGGGAAGCAGCAGTCAAACGAGTGTCCCACCAGTCAAAAAGCCCTTTACCTAAAATTGAGGTACCTAAGATTATTCGAACAATTTGAGCCCGTAAAAGAAAAATTAAGATACTTAAGGGAATTATTAAAAAAAGAATTTGAGAGAAAGTTTTAGAAAAGGTCTTCAGAAACTCACCTTTCTGGTGGTTAGCAAAATGCCGAGAAAGGGTGGGAAAAGCAGCGGTAGCAAAAGGAATGCCAATTAAACCGATTGCTGTTCCTTGGAGATTATTCGCAAAATTGAAAATTCGAATAGATCCTTGAGTTAAAGTCGAAGCAATAGCAGTGATGACTATTAAATTTATTTGATAAGCGGCAGATCCTAAAGTTCGAGGAGTCATAAGAAAGAAAATCTTTTTAAGGCCGGGGTGACGGAAATTGAATGAAAAACGAGGTTTGAAACCGTGTTTGATAGCAGGACCTATTTGGATAAGAAGATGAGAGGCGGCTCCCAAAATTACACCAAAAGCCAAGCCCTTCAAACCAAAAATTGGAGCTAAAAATAAAATTCCCAGGATTATACCAAGGTTGTAAAAAATTGGAGCTAAAGAGTAAGCTAAAAACAAATTGAAATATTGTAAAATACCAGAAAATATAGCAGACAATCCCAAAAGAATTGGCGAGAGGAACATTATTCGAGTTAAAGTGATAGCCAGAGATTTCTGTTGGGGGCTGAAACCAGGAACAATGAGTTTTATAAGCTGAGGAGTAAAAATTGCCAAGATTGAACAGAGAAGAGCTAAAAGAATTAAAAAGAAAGTTAAAACATTGTTAGTAAGAGTTTGGGCTTGCTTTTTGCTTTTCTTAAAGTGGCTGGCGAAAACTGGCAAAAAAGCAGCAACAATTCCTCCGGTGATTAAAATACCATAGACAAAATCAGGGATTCGGAAGCTGGCAAAATAAATGTCGGTCTGAGCTTTAGTAAAAAGATTTGCCAGAAGATTATCCCGTAAAAGTCCTAAGAGGCGGCTGATTAAAGCGGCTAAAGCTAAAATACCAGCAGCAAAAGTAACCTTTTTTGTTTTAAAATTCAAGAATTTCTTGATCATAAATTTATTGTAACCTTTCAGAAAATAATCCTCAACTGGTGAGGAAACCTCAACTGGTGAGGAAAATAAAAAAAAACCCAAGTAGGCAATAAGCCGAATTCTGTTCCCGCTGAAAGCGGGATGGCAACCATTTATCTGGTCCCGCAATTACTCGCGGGGTCAAGCGACCTACTTTTTCACTTCGGCAAATCCGGAGAATGCCGAAGAGTTTGGTCTTGCACTCGGGTAAGGATTTAGCCGTTTCACCCCCCGCCTTGCGGCGGGAACTCATCCCGCTTCTGGCGGGATGTCCTCGCGCTTTCGCGCTCGGACGTCTCTGTTCGCACCTCTACTGTTGCCAGCGACGGGTGTTACCCGCTACCCTTTTAGACTCTCCCGCTGAAAGCGGGAGAGAATGAGTGTTCGGACTTTCCTCCCCGCTAAAGCGAGGCGGTTGCCTTGCCTACTTGGGCAGTTTTTATTGTATAAGAAAAAATCTCAAAAGTCAATATTTAACAGAGACCGGGTCTCTGACATTAACAGAGA
>CAYQJC010000001.1:26210-48098 GCA_964417825.1 uncultured Candidatus Saccharibacteria bacterium
AAAAATCTCAAAAGTCAATATTTAACAGAGACCGGGTCTCTGACATTAACAGAGACCGGGTCTCTGTCAGCTTAGAGGAGTTTTTGAGAACGAGTTTCCGCATCAAGAGCCTCGTTGAGAAGACGATCAGCTTCTTTATTTTCTTCTCTGGGAATTAAAGAGAATTTTAAGTTTTTGAAGTCGATTTTCAGATTCCAGGCGGTCAGAAATAAAGATTGGATTCTTGGAGTTTTTATTTTATATTCCCCTCTCATCTGTTTAATTAAAAGTTCAGAATCAGATCTTATCTCAATTGGAATTTTTTTTATTTTTTCTTTACCTAATAAAGATTTGGCTTTTTTTAAAGCAAAAATTAAACCCTGGTATTCTGCTTCATTGTTTGAGGCTTTGCCAATGCATTGAGAATATTTTTTTAAAACTTTTCCTTTCTCATCACAAAAAACTACTCCTAAAGCAGCTGGACCGGGGTTTCCTCTTGCTCCACCATCAACGTAAATTATCAGTTTTTGCATGAATTAGGGATTAGGAATTACGGAGATAAAATAATACTTCCTAATTCTGGTTCTTGAAATATCTAATTAGGCATCGTTTAAGTTCCTCTAGGTTTTCATTTTTGCAAGTGAAGCCAGAGGCTTGAGGATGTCCACCATAAACTTCAAGTAAAGAATGACAATTGGCTAAAGCTTTGACACTGTTTATCTCTTGAGGAGTTCTTACTGATCCCCGACTCAATTTTCCTCTGGTGTTATAAATGAAAGTAGGTTTTTTTAACTTTTTACAGACCCTGGAGGCAATAGTTCCAGTTAGACTTAAAGGAAAATCGGTTCCTCCCAAAAAAACGATTGGCGAAGGGTCTTTTTCAACTTTTTCTATAATTTCCTCAGTTAACGCTTTGATCAATCCTTGACGGCTTTCACTTTTCTCTCTAAGAGTTTTTAGTAATTGCAAGGCCTCTTGCTCTTTTTGAGCCGTCAATAAAAGATAGCTCTCGGTCAGATGGTTCTTGGTTTCGGTTATCTGTAAATTGGCAATAATCTTTTGAATAATTTCATTTAAAGAAAAACTTCCCAAGGGAAATTCTCTAAAAAAAACCAGCAGACCCGGCCTGAAAGTAAAAGGTAATGTTTGTAGGCCCTTCTCAATGAAAATCTTATTGTCTCTTTCCTGAGGCATCATATCAGCAATAGTAGCTAAGCTGACAAGTTCCAAGAAACTTTGTCTTAAACTATCTGACATTTTTTTCCCCAAGAGAATCTCTGCCAGTTTAAAAACTAAACTACAGGCTGGTAAAAACTTGAAGGGATATCTATCTCCTTTTTGTTTAGGGTCAATGATAATGGAAGCGGGAGGAAGATGATTTAATATCTCGTGATGATCAATAACTATTACTTCAAAACCCTTCTGATTGGCTAATTCAATCTCTTTAAAATTACCAATTCCACAATCAGTTAAAATCAAAAGGGCAGGAGCCAATCTACCGAGCGTATCAAGAGCTTCTTTGGTTAAACCATATCCTTCTAATTCTCGATCAGGAAAATAACGAGCAGCGACTTCTCCTCCTAAATTTTTTATTGTCTCTTCTAAGATAATTAAAGAAGCGGTACCATCTAAATCAGCATCGCTATATAAAATAATTCTCTCCTTCTTTTTAATGGCAGAGAGAATTCTCTTGGCAGCTTTTTTTAAATTTTTAATTTCCATATTTATTCCAAAGCTTCTATCCCTGGCAATTTTTCCCCAGCTAAGAAAGATAACATAGCACTACCTCCAGTTGAAGCAAAAGAAAATCTGTCTAAAAGATTAAATTTTCTTACCGCAGCAATCGTATCACCTCCTCCAACGACTTTGAATGCATCATAATTCCTAGCTATCGCTTCAGCAATTCCTTTTGTTCCTTGGGAAAATTTTTCATTTTCGTGCATCCCTAAAGTTCCTGACCAAAATAAAGTTTTTGCCTCTCTGATTATTTCACTGAAAGAAGTTATAGTTTCTTCCCCAATGTCAAAAATTTCCTCATCTTTACGAACATTACCAGGGCCAGTGTCTCTTACATAAACTTCTCCGCTCGGGTCGGGAGAGACTAAAACATCGACTGGTAAATGAACCTTCGGGTCAGTAAGATTCAATTTTTCAATTTTCTCAACAATCTCTTCAGTTGGCCAGGGTTTTCCAGGACAGATTCCCTTCACCCGTAAGATAATATTGGCGATCTTACCTCCAAAAAGCAGATGATCGGCGATTTCCAAAAATCTTTCAATAACTTTCATTTTAGAAGCAATTTTGGCTCCCCCAATTATAATCACCAAAGGTCGTTGGGGATCTTGAGAAATTTTTGACAAAACTTCAATTTCTTTCTCTAAAGAGAACCCCCCATAATGGGGCAAAAGTCGAGGAAGAGTAACAATTGAAGCATGTTTTCGGTGAGCGACACTGAAAGCTTCCGAAACATAAACATCTCCAAGTTCGGCTAAAGCTTGAGAAAATTTCTCGTCGTTTTCAACTTCTCCTCTTTCCAGTCTAAGGTTTTCCAAAAGCAAGATTTCTCCGGGTTTCAATCTCTGAGCTTCTTTTTTTGGCCCTCTACCAATGCATTTTGGAAAAAATTTAACTTTCTCCTTTAAAAGCTCTTCCAGTCTCTGAGCTACTGGCCTTAAACTAAACTTTTTTTTGCTTCTCTGCTTTGTTTCTTCTGGCCTTCCTAAGTGACTAAGTAAAATTATCTTCGCTCCCTGTCTTTTGAGGTAGTTTAGAGTTTCTAAGCTTCGCTGAATTTTAAAATCATCGACCACTCTGCCATTCTCAATTGGCACGTTGAAATCGCACCGAACTAAAACTCGTTTATTTTGAAAATTATAATCTTTGAGGGATTTTAGCATAACTTAAAATTTTATTGTTTGCCCAGGTTCAATTTTTCCTTTACTGGAGCCTCCTTCTGAATTCTTTTCCTCTTTATCCAAACCCTTTAGCGATTCTCTAAGGGCTTCTTTTAGTTTTTCCTTTTCTACCTCTTTTTTTGCTTTTTTAGGGAGTTTTTTCTCTTCACTTTTTCTCTTTTTCTTGCCAGCAAAAGGGATTGGTTTTTTTAAAAGAAGATCTTCGAGGGAAAGAGTTTTAATCTCTTCTTCGGGAGCGGAAGTTTGGCTTTCTTTTTCTATTTTCTTTAAGCAAGATTTACAATAAATGGGTCTTGAAGGATCAGGTTTGAAAGGAACCTTTGTCCATTTTCCGCATCTCTGACATTGAGCTTCATAAAGCTCGACCTCCGCAACCTTAGGTTTTTCCGCTAAAACATAATTTCCGGTCCACTTGGCAATCTTCTCCTCTACCACTTCCCGGGGAGTAGCATATTTCTCTCGAGATCTTTTTATAATTTGTTCACGATAGGATACAGTTGGCTTTTCAAAAGGAGGTAAGGTTTCGGCTGAAAAAGGACGTCCAGCCACTCCATCTACCATTAATTTTAAATAAATTTGATATTTGGGCAAGTTAACCAAATCTTGAGCAGTAAATTCTGGAGAGAATTCCTTCTCTAAATACTCAGCATCTTCTGCTCCAACTCGAAAACTAATTAAAGTACCCACATTCCCAAAAACAGCATCTCTAACACCCTCTTCCATCTGGGCAATATATTGGTGAGCGAGGATTAGACTTAACCTATATTTTCTTGCTTCAGATAAAATGTTAACAAAACTTTCAGTTGCAAAGTTTTGGAATTCATCAACATATAAAAAGAAATCTCTTCTCTGACTTTCTGGTATATCAACTCTTGACATCGCAGCTAACTGTAACTTAGTTATCAGAAGCCCTCCTAGGAGTTTTGAAGCATCTTCCCCTATTCTGCCTTTCGAGAGATTTAAAATCAGAATCTTTCCTTCATCCATTATTTTTCTCATATCAACCGCTGAAGCTGTCTGGCCAACGATATTTCGAATAAGAGGAGCAGAAATAAACTGGCCAATTTTATTCTGGATGGCCGCGGTCGCTTCCACTTCATATCTTTGAGTATAACGGGCGAACTCATTGATCCAGAAAGATTTCACCACCGGGTCTTTGATATTTTCTACTACGTTTTTTCGATACTCCGGATCGGCTAAGAGTCGGTTAATACCAAGTAAGGTTGAATTAGGATATTCAAGAAGAGCTAGAACAGAATTATTTAAAATATATTCCATTCTTGCTGACCAAACATCGGGCCAGATTTTCTTAAAAACCCCCATTAACCCAGAAGCCACTAAATGACGGTGTTCCACATCGACTTTCTCCATCACATTAAAAGCGGTGGGAAAATTCAAGTCGGCTGGATTAAAGTAAACTACATCGTCGATCCTCTCTTTAGGAACAAAGTCCAGAAGTTCTTCGGCCGCTTCTCCATGAGGATCAACAAACCCCACTCCCCGACCTTGCTGAATATCTTGAATAGCCATATTTTTTAGAAGCTCGGTCTTCCCCATTCCAGTTTTTCCAACAATATAAATATGCCTACGACGATCGTCGAGTTTTATCCCAAATTTCTTTCTCTGATTACGGAAAGTTGTTACTCCGAAATAATTTATTTCTTCTTTCATAAAACTAAACTTATTCCTCTGAAAGTGGAATGGATGGCGGACCGCCTTTTTTGGCTCCTATCCGCTCAATTCCTGGAGAAGGAGCGGTGATTCTTCCTGGAAAATGGAACAAAGTAGCCAATTCTTCAGTATTTAAGACGAATCTTCCAGGATGATGAGGATAAGAAGGATCCCGAGGGTAAAAAGGAGCAACTCTCTTAACATAATTACGAAACAATCTTCTCAATCGCAAATAAACTCTTCTTTTTGGGAAAATCCATTCAACTCGAGGAAAGGTGTATTTTAAAGGTTTCAATCCTCCTAGATTTTCGCGGGAAACTTCTTTAAAAAAGCTAAAGGGAATTCTAATTTTTGGTTTAAAAAAGACATCTTTCTTACCAAGGTAAACAAAGCGAATGTTGCAATAATAACCAAATTTGGTAATTTTTCTTTCAATTCCCTGAACAATTTCTCTCTCACCTGGCGTTAATCTCATTTCTGGAGGGATAATTTCTGCTTCTTTTTTCTCTTCTTGAAATGGGGGTTTACCCGTAATTAAAGTTTTAATCGCCTCTCCGGTGATAGATTTTGGGGGAGGAGGAGTTGGTCTTTTAACTAATTTTTCGACAATCTTCTTTCCTCGTTTCACCCAAGGGATTTCTTCTCTAACTGGCTTTGCTACAATCTGAAGCCACATCTGCTCCCCTTCTTTTAAAGTCGCCATTCCTTCTAATAGTCCAGCTAAAGGATCTATCCTTTTTTCTTCCGGGGTACCGGGAGCTTCCTCAAAATCCCGGTAGGTTTTTATGGGATAACAATCTTCTCGAGTGTAGGCTTCATCGAAAGCGAACAACCCCCATTCCTGATTAGGAATGTCTTGAGGAACCTTTTTTGTGTAATCTTCAACTTCAATTATTTCTGCTTGAGGATATTGTGAGTAAATATTCGACTCAATTATGCTTCGGTACATTGCTGGGGTTCTAATGTAAAAATGAATTTTCCCTCCAATACTTGCTATTTCACAGCTTATCGAGAGCTGAAACTGACCTTCGATCCATTTCTGCTTCCAAGTTAGTACATCATGAAGAGAGTGAAAACCAGCAAAAACCTCCTCCATAGAATGAATAAGCCGTGGGACCTCCTCAGGAATTTTTATCTCTAACATTATCACCTTAACTTTGGTCGTGTACCATCTCTCCTGAATGTACCAAAGATAGAGACGCTTGAAGGGAGAAAAAAGAATAATTGGTGGAAAAATCCACCACCAAACCTTAAAGACATCCCAAAGAAAGTTTAGAAAAATTCTGAAAATAACAATAAGAGATTCAAAATCAAACATCAGAATTATGGATTAGAAATTACGGATTTAGCTCTTAGACGCTTTTTAAAATATACCTCCCTTCATCATCTCGCTGGAAATAATTTTTATCGGCTAGATTTAACAAGATAGTATTCTCCTTAACTAATCTTTGATTTTGGACTGCCTGCAAAATCTCTTCCTTTGCCATTGGTCTCTCAGCTTCTTTTAAGATATTAGCGATAATTTCTTTTACTGTTCCGGGAATGTAGCCCCATTCCCTAAGGCCATAAATACCTCTGCCAACCAAAACAAATCTTTCATCTCTGATAAGTTCGTTATGCACAGTTTGAGGAAGCACTTCTCGGGAAGAAAAGCAACCACTGGGGAGTTGGCTAGCTAACTTAGCAATTTCTCTAAAATGTAAAGGTTCTCTCTTCTGTTTAAGAACTAAATAAGCTCTATCTCTTACTCCCCGAGGATTGATTTCCGGCCAACTCACCAAACCGAACTCACCAAAAGGGCCTTTTTCAACTTCCTTGGCAATCTCTAAGGAAGAAAAGAAAAGTTGGAGGTCTTCTTTGTATTCTTGAAGGGCCCATTTTAAAAGATCCTCCTGGGAGAGTGGCTTTTTCTCAGTTTCAAATTTCTTCACTAAATTCCTAACAATTTCCTGAACCTTGCTAAAGAGGTTTTGATCTAAAGACCAGAAAGGATAAAATTCAAGAGTTTCAGGAAAACGATAGAAAGAATCACCCAGCGTTAGGAAGAAATAAACATAGTTTTGATAACCGTTCTTCCCCAAATCTTTTAACAAAAGGTTCTCTCTTTTCACTCCGCCATGTTTTTTGAGATATTGTTTGAATTCATCAAAAATATTTTTTACCTCACTTCTTTCTTTTTGGTCTTGAAGTTTTTTGAAGCTTTCGAGTTCGATTTGCCGAACCCTTTCTCTGGTTATACCAAAATCATCTCCGATTTTCTGCAAGGTTTCTCGGGGCTTCCCTTCTAAACCAAACCTTCTGATGATAACCTCTGTTTGGCGAGGAGATAAACTTTCTAAAACCTTTTGACAAATTTTTTGATAATTTAACGAAACCATATTTTTTTATTTAAGCATAACTAAAAATAACTGTCAATTACTTTCCATTGTTAAATTATTTTTCAAACTTTCTTTGTTTAAACCGATAGATAGTAACCAAAAGAGGGCTAGCAAGAAACAAAGAAGAGTAAGTTCCAAAGCTAATCCCTAATATTAAAGCTAAAGAAAAATACCTCAAAGTTTCTCCTCCGAACAAGAAGATGCTAAAAAGAACCAGCATGGTAGTTAAAGAAGTGTTTAAAGAACGGGTTAAACTTTGATTTAAACTTTTCTCAACCGTAAGATCGAAGGTTGGCTCTTGGGTTTTTAAAAGATTCTCTCTTATCCTGTCAAAAACTACTACCGAGTCATTAATTGAATAACCAAAAACGGTCAAAAAAGCAGTAATAATAGGAATGGTAATTTCAACCCCATAGAACTTTCCCAAAACAGCAAAAATTCCAAGAGGAATTAAAACATCGTGACCTAAAGCAATCAAACTTGTAAGGCCATAAACATAAGACCTGACTGGTCGAGAGATCCTTCGGAAACTGAAGGCAATATAAATTAAAATAGAAATCAAAGCTAGGGTAAGAACAATCTTCGTTTTCTTAGTGAGCTCTCGCCCAATTACCGGACCAATCGATTGGAAAGATTCGGAGCCCTCTTTAACTTCTCCTAACCTCTTTAACCTCTCCAGAATTCTTTGGTGAGTGCCTTCTGAAATATCTTTCATTTTTATAATTACTCCATCTTGACCACTTTTTTGAACAATAATCTCCCCTAAATTAAGATCTTTCAAAGCTTCTCTAATTTCTTGAGAAGAAGGAGGAACTGATTGATAAGCTATCTCAAGAGAACTACCACCGGTAAAATCAATACCCAACTTCAAACCAAAGATAAAGATACTAACCACTGCTAAAATAACCAAAGCGGCAGAAATAGTGTAAAATATTTTACGATGTTTGATGAAAGGAAGATACATATCAACCCCAGAGCCATTTTACTTTCTCTAATTTTGTGCCAATAACACTTCTCAAAAAAGTTCTGGTAATGAAAATTGCTGAAAATATACTCACTAAAATTCCCAAACTCAAAGTTAGTGCAAATCCTTTAACAAACGAAGTTCCAAAACTAAACATTATTAAAGCCACAATTAAAGTAGTCAAGTTGCTGTCTCTAATGGAGGGCCAAGCTCTCGAAAATCCTGCCTCAACTGCTCTTTGAAAACTCTCTCCTATTCTTCTTTCTTCTTTCATTCTTTCAAAAATTAGAACATTGGCATCGACTGCCATGCCAACAGATAACACTGCTCCCCCAATCCCAGCTAAAGTTAAAGTAACTGGAATAAGCTTAAATAAACTCAATAAAATACCAGCATAAATTATCAAGGCTAGAGCAGCAAAAACTCCCGGCAGTCGATAGAAAATTATCATAAACAAAACTACCGCTAGAAACCCCAAAATTCCTGCTTTTAATGATTTCTCCAAAGAAATCGATCCTAACGTTGGACCAACTGAAGTTTGAGAGATTAGATTAATCGGCACTGGCAAAGCTCCAGCATTCAGGTTGCGAACCAGCTCTTTGGCTTCTTCGATGGTAAAATTTCCGGTAATTTGGGCCTTACCACTAGGGATAGCTTCTCTAACTACCGGTGCAGAAATCAGCACATCGTCTATATAAATTGCCAACCTTTTGCCAATATTCCTTTCGGTAAGTTCTTTAAAAATCTTTGCTCCTTCGGAATTAAACTCCAAATGAACTTGAGGTTCTAAAGTGGTCTGATCAAACCCCAGAGTAGCTTTTTTCAGGTACTGTCCAGTTAATTTTGTTGGAGAGAAGGAAATCGAAGAAGTAGTAGAAGTAGAACTCTCCTCTCTAAATTCTAAATAGGGAGTTTTTCCTATCATTTTAATTGCTTCAGAAACATCTTTGACACCCGGTAATTCTACTACCAATCTCCAGGAATCTTTAACTTTCTCGGTCCTCACAACCGGCTCACGGACTCCAAAAAGATTTACTCTTCTTTCAATTACATCTCTTAATCCTTGCATAGCTTCTGCTTTCTCTTCTTGTTGAAAGCGGCTTAAATCCGCTTGATAGACCAAATGCGAACCTCCTTGTAAATCTAGACCAAGACGAAATGGAATTTCTGGAAAACGAGGTAAACTTAGAAATGTCTTTGAGTCCAAAAAATCAATTCCCTGATTAATATACTTGGGAAAAGTTATATTCAAAACAAAAAAAGCTAAAATAATAACTATCAGCAACTTTATTTTATTTTTGGCTTGCATATTTCTAAAATTAACAAAAATCTTAAAACTTTTCAAACTATATCAAGAAACTACCAGGGACCCGACCTCTGGCAGTTTTTATGTTTTATTTTTGAATGCTTAATTTAAAGATGGTTCTGGCGATCTGGGAATTAATTGCCTCTTCTAAATCTCGAAAAATCTTATGACCTTCAGTTTTGTACTCCACTAAAGGATCTCTGCCCCCATAAGCTCTCAATCTCACCGAATCTCTTAAATGTTCCATTTGCTCCAAATGCTCAGACCAAAAAATATCAATCGTTCTTAACAAAACAAACCTTAAGACTTTTTCCATATTTTCTTTCCCTTCAGCCTCTTCTTTTTTTGTAAAAAAGTCTTTGCTAAGTTTAGTTAATAAAGTTGTTAAATTTTGGGGATTTGATTCCTTTTTGATCTCTGAAAAAACTTCCTGAGAAACTGGGAAAATGGTCCTCAATTCTTCTAAAATACCTTGATGATCAAAATTTTCTTCAGTTTGGTAAGTTTTAATTATTTTTTCAATTTCTCTTTTAATAATCTCTAAAACAAAGTCTTTCAAGTGAGAGTAATCCATCTTCAAAATTTCTCTTCTCTGAGAATAAATTTTATTTCGATGTTTGGAGATAACATCATCGTACTCTAAAACATGTTTTCTTAAATCAAAATTCATTCCTTCTACCCTTGCTTGAGCTCTCTCAATGGCTCCTGATAAAATTTTTGCTTCAATTGGCTGATCCTCTGGTATCTTTAACAACTCCATTAACGACTTTATCCTCTCTCCTCCAAACACTCTTAAGAGATCATCTTCTAGAGAAATGAAAAATTGAGAAGAGCCCGGATCTCCCTGTCTCCCTGCTCTTCCTCTTAATTGGTCATCGATTCTTCTTGCTTCATGACGCTCGGTGCCAATCACATGAAGCCCGCCAAGTTGTTTTACCTTTTCAGCCTCTTTTTCATCAGGGGGGTTACCTCCAAGAATTATATCCACTCCCCTACCAGCCATATTAGTAGCGACCGTAACGGCTCCAAATTTCCCGGCCTGAGCAATAATTTGCCCTTCTCTCTGATGGTTTTTGGCATTTAAAATTTCGTGAGGAATACCTTCTCTTTCTAAAAGTTTTCCTAAATATTCATTTTTTTCAATTGAAGTGGTGCCAACTAAAATTGGTTGACCTTTTTGATGTCGCTGTTTAATCTCTTGGACTATAGCCCGGAATTTTCCAAGTTGAGTTTTGTAAACCCGATCGGGAAGATCTCTTCTTATCATCGGCTTGTTAGTAGGTACAACAACTACCTCCAAACCGTAGACTTTATCAAACTCCTCAGCTGAAGTGAGAGCGGTTCCGGTCATTCCAGCTAACTTTTCGTACATCCTGAAATAATTTTGAAAAGTGATAGTGGCTAAAGTTCTTGATTCTGGCTGAACTTGAACCCCTTCTTTTGCCTCAATCGCTTGGTGTAACCCTCCCGACCATCTTCTGCCAGGCATCAATCTTCCAGTGAACTCATCAACAATAATGACCTTGCCATCTTTTACTACATAATCTCTATCTCTGGCAAAAAGGGGCTTGCCATCTTGAGGATTAATAGCTCCAGCTCTCAAGGCCTGTTCCAAATGATGTAAATATTTTATTCCTTTTTCTTGATATATATTTTTTATTCCAAGGATTCTCTCTACTTTCTCAATCCCTGATTCAGTTAAAGTCACTGTCCTCAATTTCTCATCGATCTGATAATCAATTTGAGGATCTAATTTAGGAACAATCCTAGCAAATTCTCTGTACCATTTTGAGCTTTCAATGTCTGGTTGAGAAATAATTAAAGGAGTTCTTGCTTCGTCAATTAAAATTGAGTCAACTTCGTCAATAATAGCGAAATAGAAATCTCTTTGAACCAAATCTTCAACTCGGAGAGCCATGTTATCTCTCAAATAATCGAAACCAAATTCATTGTTTGTCCCGTAAGTGATATCAGCTAGATAAGCCTCTTTTCTTTGGCATGGCCGTAAAAAATCCTCAACCACATAAAAACTGCCAAGTTCATCTCTTAATTTCTCTTTTTCTTCGTCTGGTTTTCTAAAAGTAGGGTCGTATAAAAAGGATTGCTCATGATTCAAGCAACCAACCGACAACCCAAGCAAGTGATAAATTTGCCCCATCCAAACAGTATCTCTTCTGGCTAAATAATCATTAACGGTTACTAAATGACATCCCTTACCAGTCAGAGCGTTCAAATATAACGGTAAAGTAGCAGCCAGAGTTTTCCCTTCGCCAGTTTTCATCTCAGCAATTTTTCCTTGATGTAAAACAATCCCCCCGATCAGTTGGACATCGAAATGGCGCTGATGTAAGGTTCTTTTAGCTGCTTCCCGGACCACTGCAAAGGCCTCTGGCAAAATCTCATCTAATGTCTCTCCTTTTTGCAATCTTTCTTTAAATTCCGAGGTTTTTTCCCTAAGAGAACCATTAGAAAAACGCTCGAACTTTGGTTCAAGCGCATTTATCTTATCAATAATTGGCTGGATCCTCTTTAGATATTTCTCGTTTGGGTCTCCAAAGATTTTAGCAAGAAATGACATTTCTGAATTTCTGTTTCGATTTTAACTAAAACTTTTGAAAATTACAAGTTTTAATAAAATTTCCTTTAAAAAAGCCCTTTACCAAATTTTAAGGTAAAGGGCAAAGAGAAAGAAGGCATTTTAAAAACTTATCTTTTTTTTCTTCTTTTTCTTTTCTTGGTTGCCTTCTTCTTTTTTCTGGCGGCTCTTTTTTTCTTAGCCATTTGTGTAGAGGAAATTTTACAATTTTAGCAAATAGCCGGCCTTTATAAACTATTTGCTTCAGTTCTTTCAAAAAAATTTTTATTACTTTATTATTTCATCTCAAAAAAGTATGTCAATAGTGGAAAACTTTAAACTAAAAACCGAGGTATTGGATTTCTTCTTCAAGTACAATTCCAAATTTCTTTTTGACTTCTTCTTTTATTAGATTAATTAACTTCAGAATATCTTCTGCTCGCGCTTTCCCTAAGTTCACGATAAAATTAGCATGCTTTTGAGAAACTTGAGCATCACCAATTCTTTTTCCTTTCAATCCACATTTCTCAATAAGTTCCCCTGCTGAAATTCCCGGAGGATTTTTAAAAACGCTGCCAGCAGAAGGTAAATTTAAAGGATGGTGTCTTTCTCGATAATCTAAGAAATATTTTATTTTCTCTTTTATCTCTTTTTTGTTTCCCTTTTTTAAGCTGATAATACAAGATAAAATTATTAAATTTTTATTTTTCTTAAAAATACTTTCTTTATACCCAAACTTGCACTCGATGACTCCGTAATTTTTAATTCTTGATTCAGAAGCATCAAAAACCTCTATTTTCTCTACAATATCTGCCATTGATTTTCCAAAAGCAGCAGCATTTCCATAAATTGCTCCCCCAACTGTGCCAGGGATACCAGCTGCCCACTCAAGACCAGTTAAGCCGTTTTTAACACAAAACTCTACTACTTTTTTTAGTTGTATCCCAGCCTCCACCTTAAGGGAGATCAGTCCGCTGCTACGTAGCAGCGGACTGATATGTATTTTTGGTTGATCTAAAGAGTGCAACTTAATTATCAAACCTTCAAATCCCTCATCAGAAACCAATAAATTGCTCCCTCCTCCTAAAACAAAAAAAGGCAAATGTTTTTGCCTGGCAAATTTTACCCCTTCAATTAAGTCTTCTTTGGTTTTAGCTACCAAAAAATATTTAGCTCCTCCCCCGATCTTAAAGGTAGTGTATTTAGCCAAGAGAATATTTTCTTTGATTTTCATTCTTTCTTATTATACTTTTTTTGATTTATTTTTCAAAGTCATCTATAATGAATCTGGGTCGGGAGCTGGTCCTCACTAAAGACCTAGAATTGGAGGTTAACCCTCCCGACCCGTTAGAATGTATTTTACCCATCCCCAGCTAAAATTAACTTTAAGAAACTTAAGAAAAATCATCTTAAGTTTTTTTAAAAAAGCTGATGAAAATTCTTTGAAAGAAGAGCTTTCTTTGTATTTTCCAGGAAAAAATTTTCTTTTCACTGATATGGGTAGAACCGCCTTTCGTTTAATTATTGAGGAATTTAATCTAAAAAATTCTCAAATGTTGATGCCAGCTTTTATTTGCGATGTCTTTTATCCAATTTTGAAAAGATATAATATTATTCCTATTTTTTTAGACATAGATTTGAAAACTTTTAATATTATTCCTGAAGAAATTAACAAAAAAGTCACTCCCCAAACAAAATCGCTCTTGATTTGTCATACCTATGGCCTGCCCGCCAACTTAGATGTGTTGCTAGGCTTAGCCTCGCAACACAATCTTTTAGTGATTGAGGATTGTGCTCATTCTTTTGGGACCCTGTACCAGAGCAAGCACGGTGAAGGACAGGCAAAATTGCAGAGAAAATATGTGGGAAATTTTGGAGATGTGGCTTTTTTTAGTTTGTACAAGCAATTTCCAAGTTTGAGAGGAGGAATGATTATTTTTAAAGCTCAAAGCTCAAAGCTCAAAGCTCAAAAGAATTTGGCTAAAACTTCTTTTAGTTTAAGGGATTTTCTCAGCTTTTTAAATTGTTTTCCCTTCTTTAGTTTCCTTTTTAAGAAGTTTGGTTCTGAAATCGCTCCCAAAATGTTAAGGAAAGAAAAACTCAAGGAGTTAGCAATGATCAACCGAATCTCTTTAAATCTTTTCTCACAATTTTTAAAAAGTTTCCAAGACGATTTGACAAAGAGAATCAAATTAGCTTTAGAACTTCAAAAAGAATTAGAAAAATTAGGGTTTGAAGTCCAAAAATCTGAAAACAATGTTTTTTGTTATCTTTCAGCTTTAGTTCCAAAAAATTTAAACCGAGATAAATTTGTTCGAGATTTAAGGAAATATAAGATATTTGCCACCAGAATCTGGCATACTCCAATTATCCTGAATCCCGAAGTCCAAAAAGAATACAATCTGAATCCTGCTGATTTCAAAAACACAGTAGAGGCGGCAAAAAGGATTATCAACTTTCCTCTCCAAAATTATTACACCCAAAAAGATATTAAAAAAATAATTGAAGGAGTAAAAAGTATCTTAACTAAAAATTAGCTATTCAATCCCAAAATCTCTAAAAAGCAAGAGACCCCTCAAAACCAAGGGGTCTCTTGCCGACCTGTATCGAATCGGAGGATTCCGCTGAAAGCGGATTAGGTCCTCACCTTGTGAAATATTAGCAAATCCAATCCCTTTTGTCAACCCACGGAGTGAATTTGAAAGAGGAGACGTTAGAGAAGGTCTTTAAATTCCTTTTCCCAATCGGGATTAATTTCTATTGCCTTTTTAGCTAACTCTCTGGCCAGTTCCTGGTCACCAGAAAATTGAGCAATCTGAACAGCAATTTTATGGGATTGAAGCCATCGGGGTTCAAGCTCAATTGCCTTCTGGGCTAACTTTAAAGCGGTTTCGAAATCTCTTTGGTAAAGCTTGGTTTGAGCTAAAACCCAATAACTCTGTTGATTAGTAGGTGATAGCTCAATACATCTTTTCCCATATTTTTCCGCCAAAGTTAATTTACTTTGGTCAACTAAAGCATAAAGATTATAAAGATGAGCTAATCTGAGAATGCTCCGATAATCGCCGGGGGATTCTTTTTCGGTTTTTTGTAACTCGGAAATTAGAAAATCAAGCTCTTTTTTTATTTCTTCTTTGGGGATTTTTTGAAGATTGTTTTGAATGAAATTCTGTGACTGCTGAGCAAAAAATTCTCTTATTTGATATTTCCCCAAAGGAGAGGTTTCTAAAGTTTTTTTATAAAGCTCAATTCTTTCTTGAGAATTTTTTCCTTGTAGAGCTTTAATTACTAGAGCATCAGCTCGAGCAGGTTGCAAAACAAATTGCCAAAAACTCAGACAGAAAGCTACCACTAGAAGGCCAGCCAACCATTGGTGTTTGAAAATAAAGTTTCTTTGAACTTCTTCTTTCTCTTCCTTTTTAAGATTGGCTAGAAAACCTCCGAATCCAAGAATCAGAAAGAACATCATCAAACTGGTTACCATATCAAAAACGGTAAGATTCTGAACAAAATAAGCAATGAAGAGAACAGTAAATATCCCCAGCGTCCAGAAGTCCAAAAACTTTTCCTTCAAATATTTTTTCCATAAAACATAAAAAAAGCTAACGAAAATCCCAAAATAAGCAATTAACCCTAGAATTCCTTGGGTTACTAAAGTGTCCAAGATAATATTATGGGTTCTATCAAACCAGATTTCTCTTCCACACTCTTTAGTAAAAAGGCAAGGATTAAAATATTTTGTAAAGACAATAGTGTAATTCTCTGGACCCCAACCAAGAAGTGGATGTTCCAGAAACGCCTTCCGAGCCATTTCCCAATTAGGAATTCTTCCTCGGTCTCCCATCGCTCGGAACTTCTGCTCCACAAAACTGCCTGGCGTTAACAATAAAATAGTTGCTGCTATCATCGCAAAAATAATAATGATAAAAATAAGCTTGCCCAAAAGCCGTAATTGAGGTTGAGTTTGTTTAAAAGCTAACCATAAAAAAAACAAAATTATCAATCCACCCAAAAAAGAATAGGTTGCTGCTCTGGCATCACTTAAATAAATGGCAGAAAACATTGGACCTATCCCACCCAAAGAATAAATTTTCCACCCCCAATTTCTTTTTTGAAAAAATATCCATAGTGCTAAATAAGCATTAAATAAAAGATAAGTGCCCAAAAAAGAAGTATTGCCTAAAGTTGCACCCATTCGTGGCGAAAGTTTAAAATCTTTTATCCCAGCTTTTTCAAAAAGGGCCCAAGAACTTATCAGAATAGCAACAAATATTGAGACAATAAAGAACTTTTCCCAATCACTAACTTTCTTGAAAACCGAAGAGAGGACTAGGAAAAAACCAAATAAATGCAACCACATTAAAACCCCGGTCATTCTCTCATACTTTGACCAAAAAGAACGAGAAGGGTCTACACCAAAAACCGCACTCAGAATAAAAAAAACTAAAAATAAACTCAGAGCTAAAAAGATCGAATTAAACTTTGGGCGATATTTTGGATAATTTAAAATTAAAATGAGCCAGCTAAAGAATACGATCTCGCAAAGACCCATAAAATATAAACTCTTGAGGCCAACAAAAGGAAAATAAGTTTTACTTGAGACAATTAAAGGAGTAAATAAAGCTAAATAAGTACTGAAACGAATAATTTCAAACAAAAAAAACTCACCTCCTCTTCTGCTTTCCTTTTGAGGCCTGGTTAATTCTTTTTCTCTTCTTAGTTTTTTTAGTCGCGATTTTCTTCCCATTTCTTCGTCAAATTAGGATATTTTAACCAAAAAATGAGTAATTAGCAAATTATGATTGGATTTTTTAGAGCTTTAAGTTAAAATAACTCTAGTTAAGCTAATATGAAAATTAGTGCTTCTTCTCTAAAATCGAAGGTTTATAATTTTTTGAAAAGAACCGAGAAATATACCAGAACCGACAATGTCTATTTAGTAAAAGGAGGTTTCTGGTTAACTTTCAAACAGATAGGAGGGTTTGTTATAGCTTGGGTCTTGGCAATGGTCTGGGCTAGATTTGTGCCCAAGGAAATTTACGGTAAGTATAAGTTTATAATGTCGGTTGCTGGGTTTTTGGCTATTTTTTCTTTGCCGGGGATGAACACTGCTTTAATTAGGGCAGTAGCTCGCGGTTTTGAAAAGACAGTTAAACAGATAGTTAAAACTAAATTTCGCTGGAGTATTCTCAGTTTAGGAGCTGGGATTTCTTTAGCTCTTTATTACTGGTTCCAGCACAATCAAATTCTGGCAATCTCCTTTTTGATCGTGGGGATTTTCTCACCTCTGGTGAACAGTTTCGCTGTTTATGGTGATTATCTTGCTGGAAAAAAGCGCTTTGATCTTCAGACAAAATATGGCTTGTTAAAAAATCTTTTGCTGGCTTCAGCAATGATTGTTGGGATCCTTTTGACCAAAAATGTTATCTACCTTATCTTGATTTATTTTCTATCCCAAACCATCTTAACTATCTTTTTCTATCTTTTTATCTTTAAAAAACTACCACCGAAAGGAGAAATAGATCAAAAATCCATAACCTATGGGAAGCATCTGAGTTTATCCTTTGTGCTAGGAGAAATCGCAACTTATATCGATAAAGTTTTAGTCTTCCATTTCCTGGGTGCTACAGAACTTGCTATATATTCTTTTGCTACTTTAGTTCCTAATCAAATTAGAGGGTTAAACAAAACTTTTGGAAAATTAGCTTTACCAAAATTTTCAATTCGTGATACCAAAGAGATTAAGAGAAACCTCTGGTCCAAGATAATAAGGATGGAACTTTTCTTAATAATCACTGTTGGGCTTTATATAATTTCTGCTGGGTTAATCTTTAAATTATTTTTTCCAGCTTATCTGGACTCTGTTCTATATTCTAAAATTTACTCTCTTTCCCTATTAAATGGAATCGTTATCTTGCCTCAAAATATCGTTTTCGCTAAAGCAAAAACGAGGGTGATCTATAAATATAGTTTATTCAATAACTCAATCCAGATACTAACCATATTTATCTCCCTTTATTATTTTGGGTTGTTGGGATTAATAGTAGGAAATATAATTTATAAAACTATCATTACTGGAGCTTCCTTTTTTATGTTGCGAGAAATTTAACCAACTTGGCTTTTTTTTAAAGAAATAATGAACTATTTAAATAAAAATCTTATAGATTTAAAAATCCTTCTTAAAATGGGTCTGATATAAAATTTTGTGCTCCATTTATAGGTTGTGTAGATTATCAATATAAATCGCGACTTTATGCTTAAAGGAAGATTTTTTTGAAGCAACATCTTTATATTTTCTAAAATAAAATTTAGTTTAAAGAATTGAACGTAAAACCGCTTTGAAACATTCTTTCCGGTTATCATACAAAACTGTCTGAGATATTTGTCTCTACTCCGTTCATTTCTCACTATCCTTCTAAAAAAAAGAGGTTGTTTATACTGTTTGAATTTCCCTAACAATGAAGCGCTAAGCAAGAGGAGAATATCATTACTAATTACTGGTCTGATGTAGCAACTCTTTAATATTTGAGTCTTCCAAATACCGTGGAGAATGTTATAGTGTCTAATATTTTTCAGGATATACAAATATCTTTTAGTAGGTTCTTCTTCTCCTATAGTGGTGTAGTCATCTTGATAAATCTCCCCTATACTCCCATCAATCTTAATTACTCTCGATTGAGGATAAATCAATATTAAATCTTCTTTTTGAATAACAGGAAGCAACTTTTCTACAAACTGAGGATGCCATTTATCATGACCGCTAGCCCACATAAAAAGGGGGGTATTTGTTTTGTCTAAAACATATCTAGAATTAAAAAAAGCTCCTAGGTTTCTGGATTGTCTTATATAAATAATTCTCTTGTCTCTTTCTGCGTAATACTTACAAATCTTTGAAGTTCTATCGGTCGAAGCGTTATCAGAAATAATAAAAATAAAATCTTTATAGGTTTGAGCTAATAAACTCTCAATTGCTTCTGCAATATATTTTTCCTCATTAAAAACCGCCATCCCTATGGTAATTATTTTTTCTTTAGAGTTCATTTGCACTTAATTCTTTTTAAAAAACCATTGGGGGCACAAGTAATCAGTAATTTATTTTCAATTTCTTTATCGATAAAAAAATTTTTATTATTTCTTATCAGTCAACTAATCCTCAATATTTTTACCCTCTTCACCTTTTTGTGTTTCTCAATTGCTCTCTTATTGTGTTCTTTAATGTTAACATCGTCCCAAAACTTTTCCCTCACCAATATTTTGCCTTAACAATTTCCTGGTGAAAGTTCTACCAAAAAGCTTGGGGGCTTTGTTATTTCTATATGAATTCACCCTCTTAACTGCCTCAAGGTGAAATTGTTCAATTGGATTATTTTTTTCAATCATTATTCCTTATTTTAATTTCCTCTCATTATCTTGCTAAAAAGGGAAAGGTATTTATCTTGCGGAAAAAAGGAATGGTAATGGTGGACTGTACCTTTCGTCTCTGAGCGCCAGTTAGGAAACTTAGCTAGTTTTTTTATTTTTTCGATGGCTTCTTTTTTCTCTTTGTTATTTTTTGCATTACAGTAAGAACTAAAATCCTTTCCATAATCTCCAAGTGACTCCAAGAATACATCTTTTGGTGATATATCCTTTTTATCTTTATCGATTCTCCATTTTCTAACCTTTCTTGGGAAAATTAACACTTCATTAAAAACTCTCTCCCAGTCATTTATTAGTTTTCTTAAAGAAAACTTATGAATTGCATATTTCTTAGCGTTTTTTGATAATAGGTTCCTTAGTTCATGGTTATAATATAAATTCTGCAAAGCTTTAATATATTCATCTTCGTTCTTTGCAACGATTCCAGTTACCCCATTTTGGACCATATAACTTTCCATTGGATTCGCTAAAACTACTGGAACCACTCCTGCTGCCATAGCCTCTTGCAACACCTGATCACAAGTACCATAATGATAAGGAGATAAGGGATATCCAAATACATCGAATATTGCTAAGTAGTCTCTTATATTCGAAATCGGACCAGTGAAGTCAAATTTTTTTACAATACCTAATTTCTCAGCCTTTTTCTTAATCTCTTTCTCGCTTGGTCCACCACAAACAATAAATTTTACGTCCGGAACATTAATTTTCTGACAAATCTTCAGAAAATCTGGGTGAAGCTTGGCGTAATCAACAGTTCCGATATATCCTATATTGAAACCAGAATGTTTCTTTGGCTCAATGTGTTTAACATGTTCCACTCCTCCGGTTGACCATATAACCCGGAGAGATTTCCCCTGCTCAGCAGAGAGGTTTTGTACTTCTTTTGTCTTATAGCTTAAGGGAGTTGTAAAGATAAATAAGTCGGGATATGCAAGAATTTTTTCTGTGAAAATCCCTGGCGGATGAAATCCTGAGTTGTGACTCCAAATAACTAAGCGGCAGGGAGGCAATTGCGTTCGTACTAAAAAATCATATAGCAATGGATGATTCCACCAATGAATAAGTACGATATCAGAGTTAGCTATTAAGTTAAGTAATTTAGGTTTTTTCTTTGACATATTGTCAGACAACGAAAAACCGACATTTTTAGCGGTTTCAATGGCATTTTGATTTGCATAATCAAGACAAACGACTCTGTGTATAAAGGAGCGACTATCCTTAACTTTTGAAAGGTAATTTAAAACCACTGTGCCAACCCCACCACCAAGATGTGGTGTTATATGTAAAACTTTTATTTTCGCAAACATATTCTTATCTAATAAATTTTAGAACTCCAATATCTTACCCTTAAAACTAATTTCTTTAAGAATAGTTTTAATGGAGTCTATATGAGCTATCGCAGTAATAATAATAGCAGAATCAGATGTAGCTTCTCGTAGTATGGATTTATCCACAATTTTTTTTCCATCAACTGAAAACCTTTTCTGTTTATAAGGATTGGCATCTATCAAGCCGATTATATTACAATTTTTTAACCCCGCATTTTCATAAAGATATAAAAACTCTCTACCGATTCCCCAAACATATAATGGTCTTTGCGACACAACCAAATTATTAATTATTTTTCTTTTTTTATTTAGTCTTTCAAAATCACCAATGATATATCGCTCAATTTCTTTTTTTAACTTGAAGCAATCTTCAATAATATTTAATTTGCTCATTTTGCCAGTTAAACGAAAAATTACATTCAAATTCGGCAATATCATTTTTTTACTCATCATTGGTGTTTCAGATTTACAGTAAGTTATCAGTTCAAAACCCTCTAGCATTGCTAATAATTTAAGATGCTCAATATCAAAGTGTTGTATATGTTCCCTTAAAAGAAACCAATAAAAGTCAAAAATACTTGTTTCATTGTATCTTGAGGCATCGGGAATGCCAACACAAAGCAAACCACCATCCACCAAAACTCTCCTTGCTTCTCTAAATGCTTTCACGGGATCAACTAAATGCTCTATAACTTGATCTAATACTAATAAATCAAATGAGTCATTATTAAAGGGGATTAATTCGGCGCTCCCAAGTTTAATATTATAATCGCCTTTTTTCTTTGCATACCTAACGTAGTCTCTAATTATGTCAATTCCGTAAAGCTTATTTAGTCCTTGTTTACGCAAGTAATCTAAAAAGCCACCCATAGCACAACCAATGTCTAAAATTTTAGAGTCTCTATCAAGATAAGGTGAAATCAAGTTATATAGATGAGAATATCTTTCAAGTGTGAAAAGATTGGAACTTCCCGGCCTGTCGCCAACTTTATCTCTCGACCCTAAATTTAATGGACCATATTCTTCACTATAATACTTTTTAAGTCCATTTATTTCATCGTCAGATAGACGGTTAAATATATGGCCACACTTCATACAAGAATCTATCTTTACAAATTGGTAAAGAGCTGAATTGTCTAAGTTACCACAATAAAGAGTGAGTAAATTGGTTGCTTTATTAGAAGCACAAATCGGACAATTGACTAATTTATTTTTTTTCATGTTTTTCAATTATTTTTTTTAACAGATCTTCCGTATAGGCATCAATATCATCAGGCATTCCGTGGGTTAGCTGGCCGCAATCTTTACACACGGGGTGTTCCTTTCTCTTTTTCTTTAAAAACATTTCTT
>CAYQJC010000002.1:0-31270 GCA_964417825.1 uncultured Candidatus Saccharibacteria bacterium
TTGGGTTGGGGAAGTCGGTGTCCAAATAAAATCAGGAGTAGGATAAATATGGACCTCGGTATCAAAGGCTGGCCCATAAATCCAACCAGAAGAGGCTCCATGCTCGTCCCAAACTTTCAATCTCCAATTATAGCTAGTATTGTAGCCAAGTTGATTAACACCAGGATCTTTTACTACCGGAACTTGAGCGTTTTGGACACTAGAATAACAAACTCTTGAATCATATTCGTCTTTTCCTGCCACCCAATCAGGAGGTAAATCTTTATCAACCTGAAGCTGATAAGCTCCTTGAGTATCTCCAGGATCGGGGTCTTGAAATTGCCAAGTAAAATATTGGACTGGATTGGTACAATAATTCTTAGGCTCAACATTGAGATTGGTGGCAGTCGGGGGAAAACTGAAGGAGGTTTGAACTTTATAATTCGAGGTTGAGCAAACATTTCCAGTCTCGGGATTATCACAATTAAAACTTATCCAACCAATAACATCACCACCCCAAGCCCAACCTTCAAAATCTTTTGGTGAAGTAGAAAAATCTATACTAACTCCATAAGAGCTTCCTCTTAAATGGATCCAACCATCCCAACCGTCTCCATAGGAGAGAGCTCTAGCCCAACCAGAAACCTCCCCCGTCACCAAATCAAGTTTTGCTTGGCAAACTCCTGAAGGGCAGCCGATTAAGTCAGTTTCGTTAAAACTTATCCAGCCAATATTTTCTGACCAAGCATAGCCAGAAAAAACACCATCGGTCCCAATATGCACTCCATAATCCACACTTCCTCCACCAGTGGTTGAATTAAAACTTATCCAGCCGATATTTTCTGACCAAGCCCACCCAAAAACATTCTCTTGAGAATCTGCCTTTACTTGCTCAATACTGACCAGCCCCAAAAAGGTAGTAACTAAAATCAAAAATATTATTTTTTTCATAACCGCTTTCTGTTGCAAGAATTTTTTGTTTCGCTCAAGAATTTTAAAATTATATTATCCCGTCAAAATTCCAATAAATTCTCGATTCTCCTCCTTACTTGTAACTATAGCAAATAGTAGCTCATTCAGCAATAAGGTTTTAATTCGTCTAGTCCATAGATTTCTGCATAACTTTTCCAAACCCCAAAGCAATATTTTTTCAACTTGCAAATTTGACATTGTTTTCCATAAACTTTAGAGGCCTTATTATAATCAAAAAGATTACTTTGGTTTTTTCTATTTTGCTGAATACATTGGTATTCCATAGAATACTCTTCAAACCCTTTTAAAAAACAAAGGGGAAATCCACAGCCAGAATTCATAAAACTAATATTTTTCTCTTGGCAATATTTCATTGCTTGAATTACATAGGGTGCGACTTTTGACATTTTCGGAACTATCCATCTATTTTCCCAAGCCAAACCAGCTGGTTGAACAAAAGAGAAAGAAAACACATTAATATTCTTCTTTCGATCTATCTTGATTACTTTTTTAAAATTCCGATGGATAAATTTTATAGTCTCTGGTACTTGCTGATAGTTTAAACTGTTGACTAAGATATTGAAGGTAATAAAAACTCCTTGATTCTGAAGATTTTTAATTCCCTGTACTGCATGTTTAAAGCTACCAGGAGTTCTAGTTAAAGCATCAAAAGTTTTTTTATCAGAAGAATAAAAAGGAACAAAAGCATGAGTCAAACCACTTCTCCGAAGGCGTTGGGTAAAATATTGATAACAGCAAAGCATAGCATTAGTCTGAATGCCGATTCCTTCAATACCTCTCTTTTTAGCATATTTAATTAAATTTATTAAATAAGGATTAAGGGTTGGCTCACCGCCGGTGAATAACACAACCAAATCCTTTGAGTTAGAAGATAATTCATCGATTTTCTTTTTAGCGGTAATGTAATTGAAAGAATGTTCGTCTTTCTTGCCTCGGATATTACAAAATATGCAGTTCTGATTACAACTTAAATTTAATCTTAAAATAAATTCTCGCATAATTTAGGGCCTAAGAATTTTTTTAATTATTTTATTTTTATCAACAAATACGGGATAAAGTTCTTTGGCATCATAATATTTACCCATCATATATAACCCAGCACAAATATCATTCAAGAAACAGCTTTTACAACATTCAGCTTTGGAATATCTAAAATTTTCTACTCTGACAAATCCTTTTTTATCTAAAAAATGAATGGCCATTTCCTCTCTCTTGACAATCTTTCTGGTCTCAGTAGAGCAGTGTTCAAAACCGGTCATGTAACAAAGAGGTACTCTCTCCACTCTGAAGGTCCGACCAGTTTTTTGTAAATACTCCATAGCCCGATGTAAAGATAATTCAAAATCATTTAATCGAGGAATGGTATCGGGATTTTCAGTAGCTCTATTCATTGAAGGGTCTAAATTGTTCCAAACGAAATGCCGCAAAAATGGAAATCTTTTAGTCAGCCAGATCACGTTTTTATCAAGGTGATCAGCATTATATTTGTTAATAACAGTATTAATATCTACTGTGATTCCTCCAATCTTTTTTAAGTTCTCCAGGGCTTTTTTGATGTTGGAGAAAGAGTCATCATTCTGAGTAAGGAATCCTTGGATGTCTGGTTTAATGGAATATATGGAAAGATGAAGATGATAAAGTCCTGAATCTTTGAGAAGCTTGAGATATCCAAAATCTGCTATTTTCTGCCCGTTGGTAATGACTCTGGCATGAATTTTCTTTTTTTTGCAATAAGAAAGGAATTTTGGTAATTGAGGTGATAAAGTTGGTTCTCCCCCAGTAAAAATAACTCCATCATACCCCTTTTTTATAAAATAATTGATATCAGAAAGGCCCTCTTGGAAAGAAAGGGTTTTTTTAGTGGGAGGGTTAGAACAAAATCTACATTTCTGATTACATTTCCTTGTAACTTGAATATATCCTAAAGTAGCCATACATTAATAAGCAACATTTACTCCTAAATAGAGATACACTTTATTTTCTCTATTAAATCCGTAATCAACTCCCATAGCCGCTGGGAAAAAGGATATTTGTTTATAAGATTCTCTTTTATATTCTGCAAGATTTTTCTCCCTTTTTGTCGAATTTTTTGATAAAAATTTCCATTTCCTTAAGAGAATTATTTATATCTTTTATATCCTTGAAATCATATACTTTATTAATTTTGATTGATTTAAGTGAATGTTTGCTAAATCTATACAAGATGTAGAAATGAGCGCTTTTTTCTCTGTTTAATAAAAGAAAAATGTTAATAGTGCTTCCTGTTCTTTTAGTTTTATTATTTTTGAAAAATTTATTAATGAGTTCTGGATCAAGTTTTTTGTAACGATTATATATTTTCAGATTTTCTTCAGCTGAGGAAAAATCAACAGCAATTATCACATCCGAATCTGGATAGCCAGTTTCTTTAACTACTTTTTATGGTCAATAGAAAAAAGCCGACAAACTTCATTGATTTTCTTTACTTTTTCTTTTTTGGAATAATCAAGAGATAATTTGTCAAAATAAATCTTTAATCTATTTGGGAATCGCCCTTTGGCTTGTTCAAAACCAAAATATAAGCGGTATCTGTCGGTTAAAGGAAAGATAGAGAAGATTTTCTCTAAATTCTCCATATCATAAATTTTGTAAAAGGCAAAAATTTTTTTAATCTTACTACAAAACTCCTTTTTCTCCCAATATTTATCTCCAGTAGAATAACTTGAAAACCTGAACGAAGAAAATGGTTCCGAAGGATTAAATGAAAATTCGAACCACATTTTTTGACTCTTTTTTTTACAATTTTTTAACAATATATCTCTTATTTCTATTAAATTATCTCCTTGTCCTTGAAAAATTTTTTCAATTAAAAAATCCCAAATCTCCTCAAACTTTTCTTTTTGTATTGGATGTTCAGGAATAATAGCTTTGGCCATAATGATTAAAATGAATCAACAAAAATCTTTTTCTCCTCATTTGTCTGTAATTGGTGTATTTATATCTACAAGATTGGTTGCTATTTCAGTTATTCTAAATTTTTTTCTAATCCAAACCTCTACAATTTCATAAGCTCCAAAAAAGCAAGAGACATAAAACAAATTACCTAATAAAGTATTTTTAAAAAATGGTAAAGCCATCGAATAACACTGGAGTAATCCAGAAAAAGTTTTAGGATACCAGGGAGTAAAACCCCAGACAGCAAGATTAGTTATAAGAAAAAATAAAACTGCACCCAAAATTGAACTTCCACAAATTGTATAGCAATTCTTATGTTTTTTTAACCAAATTCCTAAAACACTACACAAAAGGAAGCTTCCATACACAAAAACCATTAAAATTGGCCGATAAAAACCAAGAAATATATCACTAATCAGCATAGCTAAGAGGGGAGTGGTTAAAGCTATTTTTTTTGAAAAATAAACTCCTCCAAATAAAGCAATGGCAGCAATAGGAGTAAAATTAGGGAGATGAGGAAGCAATCTTAAGCTAACTCCTACTAAAATTAAAAGCAAGGCAATCGAAAACTCTATAATTTCACCCTTTTTAGAGAGATTAATTTTTGATATAAATGTTATTGGCATAAATTAAAATGGCGACTTTTCAAATCTAAACTCTACTTTATCTCCTGGTTTTATCTCTTTTTTATCGACTGAGACCATTGGCATTTCATTATTAACGTAATACATCCAATACTTTCCATCTTGGCCGTTTTTTTTATTTCCAATAGCTTCAATAAGAATTCCAAAATCATAAGTTTTTATTTTTAAGGGTATGTTTAATTCCTCCGTTTTATTTTTTAATAAATCAAAGGCAGTCATGCCCTTACTGAATTCGGCTTTAAGGTTCTTTAGGCTTCCCTCCCCATCATTAATAACCAAAAAATCACCTTCTCTTGAACATTTTCTTGAGTAATTCCAATTTCCTCTTGAGAAATAGGTTGCCCAACCTTACTAGAAAATATTAATATTACTAAGCTGCTAATAACAACGATTATTCCTATTATAATATTTACTTTTTTCATTTAAACTTTGGCAATTATAAGTTTGTTTTATCTTTCATCTTATTGGTTTAAGGTCACTTAATCCACCACATCTTCTATACCCTTCGTAAATTCCCGGGCATACTTTCTTCCGTGAGCAAAATTGGCAACATTTCCCTTTAATCCTTTGGCCCTCGTCGGTTCTATAAAATCTGTCCTCAAAAACTTCACTCATATACAAGATATTATTTGTCTGAAGATTGTCTTTTAAATCCGGATTATCCACTAAACAATCTGACAGACCATCAAAGCCAGTTTTTATTTTTTTAGAGATAGCGCAGTGCATAGCTTCGTTTATTGCCAAAGAGGCTTCTTTAAGCGATGGGATTAATTTATTAAAATTTTTCAAAGCTTCTCCTTTTGGCTCAACCAAAGAAAATTTAATTCGATTGATTTTGAATTCTTCTACTAAATCAACGATCTTTTTTAGGTCTTTAAGATTGAGCTTCGTAACCACCACATTTACTATTAGCTCAATCTGATGGCTAGAAAGATTTTTAAGAGCTCTCAGGGTTTGATTAAAACTCCCCGGCGTTCTGGTAATAAAATCGTGCCTTTCCGGATTTGCTGAATTTAAAGTAAGATAAACATATTTTAGATTTCTTTTTAAAAGATTCTCGGAGAGTTTTCGATAACTTAATAATCTTCCATTGGTGATTAATCCCCAAGGAATCTTTCTTTGCCAGAGGGAATTAACTACTTTAGGAAAATCTGGATGTAAAGTCGGCTCACCACCAGAAAAAAGAATCATTTCCGCTCCAATTTGTAATGCCTGATTAATTTTGTTTATTATTTGATGAAATCGAAGAGGAGGAATATTTCTCTTATCTAAAGCATGGCAAAAAAGGCAGTTATTGTTACATTGGTATTGAATTTTTATCAAGGCTTTTTTTAAATCGATTATCTTTTTCACTTTCTCACATTTTTGATAGGTAACCTTAGAACCCAAATAGAGGTATGGTCTTCTAAAATTATTTTGAGAAAAATCAATTCCTATCGCACTTGGGAAAAAAGAATATTTGTCCACAAAATTTCTTTTGAGGATTTGCCATGAATTTTTCTCTTTTTTATTTAATTTACTAAAGAATAATTTTAGCTCCTCGGTTAAATTTCCCATACCAGTTATTTTCTGGAACTCATAAATTTTAAAAAATTTGATTGATTCCAGTTCTGAATCTTGATTAAACCGATGAAGAAGATACCAAGAACCACTTTTCTCTTTATTTAACAAAAGCAAATTATCAATGAGATTTTTTGATGCTTTCAGGTTATTATTTTTAAAGACCCGGGAAATGAGGTTGCGGTTTAATTTTTTATAGTGGTTATATATCTTTAGATTCTTTAGATTTTTTGGAGAAGGGAAAAAATCAATACCAATTAAATCAGAATCTGAAAAATGAGCTATCTTAGAAATTTTTTCATTATTAAACCCAAGAATCTGACACATCTTATTAATTTTTTTTATCCATTCTTGCCTTGGACAACAATGAGATAATCTCCAAAAATAAATTTTTAATCTAGCCGGAAATTTTCCCTTAGATTGAACGAATCCAAAGGATACCTGATATTTATCCAGAGGAAAAAGTGAAAGAATTTTTTCAAGCTTATTAAAATTATCAATTTGAAATAAATCAAAAATCTTTTTTATTTTGCTGACGAACTCCTCTTTCTCCCAATATTTATCATCACCATCGATTCTGGAACATGCAAATCTAAAGGAGGAAAAAGGATTTGGGAGAATAAATGAGAATTCAAACCATATCTGCTTTGGGAAGATGTTATCACCCTCATCGAGAAAGATATTTCTAATTTTTTTTAGTTTGCCTAAGCTTTCTAAATGAGCTTTTCTAATTAAAAATTCCCAAGCCTCTTCCAGAACTTCTTTCTCTACTCCTTGCTTAAATTTAACTGGTTTAATAGCTTCTAATCCTCTGTAATTTTTAAAATTTTTTATAATTTTCATTTTTTAATCGTTTTAATCGGCTTTAAAATCTTATAGCCGAAATTGCGAATATAGTTTATATGAACACCCGGACAGCTTTTAAAATATTTACATTTCCGACATCTGATACTTTTGGTATAGTACTTTTTTAAGATGAACCAATCGGTGTATTTATAAATATCAATAAAACCTCCTCTATAGATTTCAGAAATATCACTATCCTTTTCTGTAACAATCTCGCCTTTGGGATACAGACATATGGGAATGTTTTCAATCTTAAACCCTGGGAGTTTAACTTTACTAAAAAAACTTCTTAAATTTATATCATTTTTTTTAGATTGAGATAAAAGGTGGTGATTTTCTTGAAAAAAAACAATTTTATCTCGAAATCTATAAAGTTTTTTTAAATTCCTTAAAATCCAATCTTTGGTTCTTTTATTAATGGCAATCTCAAAACATCCTTTTTGAGCAAAATTAATTTTTTTTATATCATTCTCATTTTTTATTAAAGTCACAGATTTCTTTGAAAAATCTCTTTTTGTCTCTGGATGTTTAACCAAGAGCAACTGGAAACAGAAATCTTTTAAAAAACACCATTTACATCTTTCCCCCCAACAAGGCATAAGTTTATCCTCTCTTAAAAATTTGTTAAACAAACCTTCTCTTCCCTTCACCTCATCGTATAATTTCACCGGATCCTGGATTAAATCCTCAGACCCCTCAAGATAGGGAGGAGGAAATCGGTTGGTCCAAAGATGAACTCTTGAATCATGGGAAATCTTAAAAGCTCTTTTAAGATAAGGTAAAGCGTCTTCAATTTTGTAAAAAACTTTCTTTTTGTTTTTCCAAGCATCGCCAAAAGGAATGATTTGTAAAAGATCGAATTCATAAACTCCAAGACCCATAAAAAATTTTATAATTTCAGGAAGTCGTCGATAATTAATTTTATTTATAACAATATCTATATTCACAATCAGCCCCTTGCAACTTAAAGCATTGATTAATCCCGTCATCGCTTGAGAGAAAGAACCCTTAACTTGACTTTGAACTTCATATAATTTTTCAGTATGACCATGAATTGAAAAAGTAATTTCATCTACCCCCCTTTCAATGGCTTTTTTAAGAAATCCTTTGTAGCTGAACATTCGGCCATTGGTAATTATCTGGACTTTTTTGTAACCAAGTTCTTTAGTAAATTCTACTACTTCTAGAAATTGTGGATGTAAAGTCGGCTCTCCTCCCGAAAGCACCGCTCTTTCAGCTCCGTTCTTAATTCCCTCCTTTAACTTTTCTTTTATTATCTTTAAGGGAACGAAGGTTCCATCCTGAGAGGGTCTATCCAAACAAAAAATGCACCGGTTATTACAGCACCGAGTTAACCTAACCCACTGACGTCTTTCCTGGGAAGCTTTTTCTTTCTCCAATAATCTGTTCATGATAAGATAAAATTATTTAACCGGCTTAAACTCCTCCCAGCCAAAATGTTCTGGATATTCTCGCCAAGGTCCTTCGCAAATTTTAAAATATTTACACCTCTTGCAACTTTCCGCTTTGGTTTTACCTTCCTCTTTTCTCGCTTTAGTGAAATTAATTATTTGATCTCGCTCAAATACTGTAGTATCTGGTATAATTTTCTCAGCAATATAATCTTCATAGCCTTTCATAAAACAGAGGGGAATGGCTTCAGTCATTACTCTCTTGCCGGCTTTTCGTCCAATATCTAACCCTTCTTTCACGAAGGGTTCAACTAAGCTTTTTCTTGGAACAATTGAATCAAAATTTTCTTCTGCCCTGCCCAAAGCATGAGGGAAGGCAAATTGAAACTGATCTACTCCAAGTTTCACCAGAAGCTTTGCAATCTCGGGAAGATGTCGATAGTTAGACTTAGTAATAACAGTATTGGTTACTACCGCAACTCCCAGTAATTTGAGATTTTTTATCCCTCTCACTGTTTGGGAAAAACTTCCTTTAACGGTCGTTAAATAATCATGAAGTTGAGGAATATGCCCGTGTAAAGCAGGTGAAAATTCGTTGGCTCCAGCTAAAATTGTTTTTTTGCAAAATTCTTTGTAAGCGAACATCCTGCCATTAGTTTGGATTTGGATAATCTTAAATTTTAGATTACTAGCATATCTTACTAATTCTAAAAAATCTTTTCTTATTGTCGGTTCTCCACCAGTGAAGACTACTCCCTGACAATTTTCTTTTTTTGCCTTCCTTAGGGCTTCTTTAACTTCCTGGGTAGTTTTATCGGGATAAATCTCTCTTTTGTTACCTTGAACGCAAAAACGACATCTATTATTACAAGAAAACCCCACTTTTATATCTGCTCTTTTCATAAAATCTTCCGTGTCTCAGCTTATTATAATAAAAAAAGAGATTTTAGCAATAAAAAAGAGCTTAAATAAGGCTCTCTTGGTAACTTTAGAGAAATGATTAAAATTTTAAAATACCCTCGGGTATTCTCAAGGCCTTACCAATTTCCATGGGAACCATGGGAACCATGGGAACCATGAGAACCATGGGAAGTATGAGAAGCATGACGTCCTCGAGCTCCTGAGTTGTGAAAATAATTGCTGTGTCCAGCGTGAGTAATAGTTGCATCTAAAGCGATCCCAATTACAGCTAAAGCAGCTCCAATTTTAGCAATACTTTTTTTACTTATTTTCCCCTCTTCGGAGTTAAGAAAAGTTCTAAGATTTTTTTTGATTTTTGGAATTTTCTTCATAATATTTTAAAATTACTTTAATTATTTTCCCCAGAGAATTTGTTCATATATTTTTGTTTTCATATCACAATACTTCTCTTTTAATGCTTTCCCATAGAGATTTTGGCAAGTTTTTCCTTCATAAAATAACCCTCTAACCTGTTTAACAAATTCTACCTCTTGGTGAGATCGATTAAGAATTTTCGACCTTTCTTGAAATTTCTCAGCAGCTTTTTCTCCATTAGGCAGAAGAGACTGAAAATAGTAAACTATCATCTCGCAATTATTTTTCTCATCTTTCTCTAATTTTTTGCATAAGTTTAGATCATCCAAAGCTAAGGCTTCACAAGAAGTTTGAAAAGATGGATTATTCTCTATTTTCGAGCAAAATTGAGCATCTTCCTTAGATAAGACCTCAAGAGCAATCTCGCAGTACTCCTTGCTGCCTCCCATATATTTTGATACCTGTTCTTCTTCACAGATACTAATATCGGGGGATCTATTTTCAATTATAGGTAAGATAACTTTATAATAAATAAAATAATTCCGCTGACAAGTATCGTAACTTACTTTTGCCTCCTCCCCTTTCGCCCCTTCAACAACTTCTCCACTTTCTCTGGTTATCTCTTCAGGACCCATCTCAAAAAATCTATCACATTCTGCTAAATTTTCATGTTCAAGAGCTAAACAAAATATGAAATCTCTGGACAGTCTCTTTACCTCCCATTCTCCAAACTCCCCCATCTCTTCTCCGGGAAGAGTCACTGGTTCTATTGCCCAAGCTTCCAACAAAGGCTGAGGAGTCTTCAAACAAGTTTCTTTAAATTTTTCAACTTTCATATCAATCTCCTCTCTTTGAGAAACAGAAATTTCTTCTCCGGGCTTTCCTTTTTTCTTCCAAAATTCTGCTATTTCTTCTTTTTGAAGAAATACGAACAAAGAAGCTTGGAAAACTACTATCGCGATTAAAATCCAAATAATAATTTTTATCTTTTTCTCCACAAAAATCTATTATTAATTATTTTATTATAAGTCAGCGGAAGAAAACAAGTCAATATCAAAATTAAATTTAACGGAAAATAGCTAAAATAATGCTCAAAATGGAATTTTGGGTAACTAAAGTAATAATAAACCCCAAAAATAAAAAAGGAGAAAATGGGAAAGTACGATAAATTTTTAATTTCTTTTCCGGTTCCTGACCCCAGATCTTCCTAATGAAATTTACCTGATCCTCAGTTAGTCCCTCAGAGAAAAAAGACCCTATTTTAGCTTCTATTTCTTTTTTTGTTTTTAATTGCATCTTTTTCAAGAGTTCTCTTAAAGTTGTTTGAGAAAGAATCATCTGAGGTCGGAGCTCTTTTAATTTTATTTCTCTGGTTTCTTTCTTTTCAATGTAAAAATCTAATATCTGACGAAGCAAGTTTATAATGACCATAAAAAATAAAGCAGTTTTAAGAATATTAAAAAGAACTCCTAATTGAGAAGTGCTCACTAAGTACCCACTGTAAACCAAAGAGCCAATTCCTAATCCTAAAACAACTTTTTTCTTTTTACCTAAAATTCTAAAAATAACTCTATAAGAGAAAAAGATAACAAAGAAAATTAAAACTGGATTTGAAATAACAGAGCTGAGCTGCTGAGAAACCTGGGCCCTTGCTAAATGTAAAATAATAAATATCGAAATAAACCCTACAAAAGTACCGGCTATCTTCTTGACTTTCGGTTTAATCTCAATAAATAGTTTTTTCAAAGAACTAAAATTAATTTTGGTCTTTTTTATCTTTAAAATTTCTTTTATCCCTATTACTGAACCTTGAATCACCAAAAGAATAAGTAAAGGAAAAAAGGTATTAACTAAGAGACAAAAAGAAGGAAAATAAGGTAGATAACTTTTTGAATAAAATTTTAAAGGCAAAAGCAAAGCATATAAAGTGAAAAGTTTAGCATCACCAGCTGACCAGAGATTAAAATACCAAATCCCATAACCTACCAAAAAGGCAATTCCTCCATTTAATAAAAGGTTTAGTAAATAGCGATCATTCTCCGGCTCATGAAGATAAAAAAGATTGTAAAGAAATAGTCCGAGATAAAGAAAAATCGCCCACATTAAACCAAAAAGAATCCACTTATTTTTAATTTTCCCATACCTAATATCAGTGAAACAACAAATACCACCAACAATAAAAAGAGGGGTTAAGAATAAAAAATCAATAATCATAACAAAGAGGATTTATAATTTGAGTATAGAAAATAATTAGTTCTGAGTAAACCAAAATTTGACAATTTAAGCTCTTGATGTATTATTAAATATAAAATTGCACCTTTCAAAGCATAAATAACTCAAGAAAGGAGGAGAAAATTGAAAGAAAGATTTTATAGATTAAATGTAGGTTGGGAGACAATTGTTTTAGCTCTCCTGGTCATTATAGCTCTAAGCGGAACTCAGCGAATAACCACTTCACCGAATAAGAGTTTCGTAACCCAGATCCCAAATTTTCTCCAACCACCAACCCGAGAAGAAATTAGAAAAACGGAGAGGATCAGAATAAGGATCGACGTAAGCCGAAATATTTGTTTGGCAAACCTCTTCGTTATTGGTTAAAGCGGCTTGACATCCCAGGTAACCAATAAACCGATTGAGCAGTTCATCATCCAAAATATTTGCGAAAGAACCGTCTTGAAGAATTCTATCCGAATCGAAATTCTCCAAGCAATATTCTTTTCTTCTTTCAACTGCTTTCTGGAGAAACTTTTGAATTTCCAAAGATATTTTAGAAGGAATTTCTTCTTTTTTCTCAAGATAACTTTTTCCAAGAAATATAAATTAAAAACAAGAACGATGAGTAAAGCTATCGTTAAGATTAGAATTTTTTTCTCTTTTCCATTATTTATTTGACTTAGAAACCTCTTTGATTTAATTTAATCCCTTCCCCAAACCTTGCGATGACAATATTTTGTTTTAAACTTCTCAAATTTTTCTTGACAAAAAGAAGTTGGGTTTTCCCTAAAGAATAACTGGCAATACATTTTAATATGAGGGTGTTCTATTTGGTTACATTTTGATTCTTCATTATCAATTAGGGCTTTGTAATACCGAGCTTGACTCTGGCAATACATTCTTTTTTCTTGAGAGTTATAAAAATTACAATATTTTTCATCCCCAGATAGCATAGCTAAACACCAGGCTTTAAAATCTTCATCTCCCCCTTCACTGCAGCGATAAAAGTCCCTTTCTAAGATTGCCAGACAAAATTTCTGGCACCAAGCTTCCAGAGCTGGGTCTCCAGAATTACTAATTGCTTTTTTACACGCTTCAATTTCTCCTGCTTCACATTTTTTGTTTTTAATTATTCTTCCCAAGAAATTGGGAAAGAGATAAAATAATCTCTGACAATTTTTAGCAATATCAGGAGAAATATTTTTTAATAAGTTGCACTGAAAGGGATTTTGCTTTATAGCTGCTTGACATTCTAGGTATTGGATTAAATTTTCCATTGACTCTTGGCTATAGTAAATTACCCCTTCTCGAATCACCTGATTAAAATCAAACCTCTCTAGACACTCTTTTTCTTTTTTCTCCAAAACCACCTGAAGTTCGGGTGAAATAGTTGGAGTGACTTCTTCTTTTTCTTTTGGTCGTCGAAGAACAATTAATGTAATGTTTAATATTACACCAATTGCTATTAGAGAGAGTATAATAATCAGTTTTTTGTTCATATTTTTGATTATTTATTATCTAAAATTATTATACCAAAAAGAAGGAAAAAACATAAATCTTAAATATATGAACTTGGAGACAGTCCCCGTCAAGAGAGGAGTTTCTCGAGGACTGTCCCCTAAGATATGTCCGAGATCAAGAATGCCTACCTCTCATCTCTTTTTAAAGACCCCTTAGGTGGATAATATCATATGAACCAGTACACAATCTTGACATTTATTTTGATTTACGCTATAATCTTCATTGGAGATTGAGGAAATATAAAACTTACTCCTCAGTCAAATTAACAATTAAAGTAAAAAGGAGGGGAAAATGAAAAGGATCTTGATTGCAATCTTGGTAGCTCTACTAGGAATAGGGCTTGCTACTCCTGCTTTCAGTAATACTCTATCTCTACAGGAGATGATTACTGTAAAAGAGATCCAATATCCTTATTACTCAGTGAGCTGGAGGAAAGAGACCTTATTCAGAGAATTAACTTTCTCTTTCTGCCCAGAAGCAGTGAGGTATCAAAGACAAGGTACTCAACTCTATATCATTTTAGGCACTTTCTCCACTCAAGTGGCAATAGAAGAAGCACCAAGGGAATTAACTCTCAAACCCAAAAAGATAATGGTGGATGTAACTCTAATTCTGAAATTGAGATTCGGAAGAGAAGAAGATTTAGAGAATTTCCTGGAAGCTCTGAAAGAAATAACTCAAAAGGAACTAAGAGGAAAAGTTGTATGCAAAGCCTACCCGGAAGTGAAAGTAGATATTGCCCGAGTATTCAGAACCAACTTACAGTACTTTGCTACAGGAATTCTTTACCTTAAAGGACTCTGAAACTAAAAAACCCGTCTATGCTTTCCCAAGCTAGACGGGTTTTGATATATGAATTAGGTAAAACTTAAAGAGATTAAAAAAAATTTCTTCAACTAACTTAAAATCCCTCAGCTCAATTTTTAGAGCCAGAGGGCTTTTTATTTGATTTTTTCTTTTTCTCTTCTTCTTCCAACTTTTCAAGCGCCTTTAAATAATGGCGGCTTAATTCAAAAGCTGGAGGTGAAAATTTTTGGATTTGTTCCATCCGTTTTTGGAAAATTTTCAAGATTCTAATGGTATCAATAACACTAAGATGATAGTCGATAAATCTCCGAATGGCAAATATTGTCTCTCGTATCTCTATTTGTCTACCAACTTCCTCATTCCAAGCAGAAGCAAGAATAATAAATTCATTAACTAAATCTTTAAGAATCGGGGTGAGGGGTTGCTCAATGACAATTCTTAATAAAAGATTTAATATTTGTTTTATTTGGCTTTTTTCTTCTTCATTAACCCTAACTTTTCTTTTTTTTCGTTTTTCTTTCAATTGTCCGCCCATTAGCTCAACAGTTTTCTTGACTAAATCTAATTTCTCTTGGGTGAGAACGGAGTAAATCTGAATATGGCCCAAAATCTCCTTTAGTTTTTTAATATTTGGTTGATAAATAATTTTATTCTTCATTAATAAATTCTTCTAGTAGATTTAGAGAAACCTTTTTATCTTTATTTAATTTCTCAAAAATTCTATCATAGATTCCTAATCTCTTATATGTTTTTATCATAGTTAAAATTTTAGCATGTTCAAGTTGGCAAACGGTGGGAATAGGTGAAAATAAATCTCCGGTTGTTTCGTATTGAGCCCCGAGACATCCCCCAGAACACAAATACTTTAAAGGGCAACTTTCACATATCGGAGCGGTTTTAATATCGAAGGTAATTGAGCCTATAAGTAATTCTGGGTTCTTACTTTCTATGCCGATAATTCTGCCATTTTTAACAATAAACCTTCCCAATTCAAATGGGGAATAAGATGTCCTATGGCAAGGAATAAATGTTAAATCGCCTAATCTTAAATGAAAAGTGGATTGAAGAGAACAGCCTATTCCCCTACCAACAGTTGTTAAGGGAGAATGTAAAATGTTATAACCTTTCTTATTGAATACGAAGTCGAGGAAATTGCCTTTGTTTTTTTGGCAAGGAAAATAGTAAGTCCATTCAATCAGAAACTCTATAAATCTCATAAACTCTTTAATCTGTTTTTTTGACCACTCAACATTTCTGACTTCTAGTAAATAAATATTAAAAAAGGGAATGTTAAATTTTTTAAAGTTTTTTTGAAACCAAAGAAAATTTTTCTGCCAATTCTCAATAAGTACAGAATAAATCATTGGATGGAATCCATAACAATACTTTTTATTAAAAGCGAAAACTCTCTCATAATATTCATTATTCCGTTTTTCTTTTCCTGTCTTAAATGGTCTGTTTTTCTCACAATATTTTCCATCAAAGGAAGCTGATAAAATAATAGGCATTTCTAATTCTCTTGAAGCTTGGATAAGTTCCTCAACCCGCTTAGTTTTTTCTGGCGAAAGCAGAAAGGTGTAATTGGTAGGAATAACAATGCTCTTTGGCCGATTTTTTACTGATTTAAACTTATTCAAAATTAGCTCTAAAGCCTTAAATCCTAGTTCCTGCGAGAAAGGTTCACCCCCAAAAATCTCAATTTTTGGATAATATCCCTTCCGAATAAGCCAGTCTAAAAACAGCGAGAGATTTCTTAAAAGAATTTTTGGGCTTTGAATTTCTATTGGATAAAGTTCTTCACCATAATTAGCCACATAACAATATTTGCATTTTAAATTACAAGAAGTATTTAAGAAAATCTCTAACTGTTCAAAGTTAACCAAATCTTCCTTCCAACCCTTGAAAAAAGTGTGGTTTAAAAATGAATTTACTAATTTGTTATTTTCTTTTTGATAAAGTTTTATTTTTTCTGCCATTCTATATATTCTTTTAAAATTTCTTCAAAAGCACCGTTAGCAAAAAGTCTTATCATTGAGATGGGAGAAAAATGAATAACTCCAGTATTTAAGACATTTTCTGTAGGACATCCAAGGGCTAGATTTAAAAAAATAGCAAATAAAATTGCCAAATCTTCATCTAAATAGCATTCGCTTGCTTGACCAACTAAAACAAGCTCCTGAAGCATTGCTAATGTGTAGCTGATTTTTAATCTAGTAAAATCGTGGTAGTTTCGCCCTACATAAAAAAGTCTTATTTTTTCTTCTAGTTTATTTATATCTACTATAAACTTATTTTTAATTAAATCTAAATTTCCTTTTTCAAACAAACTTACATCCCAATTTTTTATTTCTTCATTTTTTAAAATACTCTCAATGTACTCTTGATTATTTAAAAAGAAAGAGCGATGGCAAATATGCAAATCATTGTCTATTCCCACTCCAAAATTACTATCTCCTCCGCTACAGGTGAACATATAAGGTTTGATAAATAACTCATTCTGATAGTCAAATAATCTCTTTAGGCGATAAACATAGGTATTTAAAGAACTTTTGACATACTTCCAATGTTGATTTTTTTTATTTTGCTTTCCTAAAATCCTTAAATTTCTAAAGAAAATTGCTAATTCTTTCCCGTCAACTGAGGTATATTTCCCAGGGCAAACTAAAGTTGGAGTACAACTAGTTAGCAAACTTACTTTTTGATTTTTGTTCTTTCTTTTAAATTCTTGGAAAATTTTCTCAAAGAAATCGAAATATTTTCTTAATCTTTCCTTTTTCTTATTCAAGATCTTAATATTGTCAATTGATAAAGTTGGCTTTAGCGAAAATCTAACATTTAGATTGGTTAAGTTTATGGTATTTAATTTGCTGATTAAATAAAAAAAATTTTCAGTTATTTTTTTTGTTGCTCCAGGACCTCTATTGATATCGGTAATAAAATCAGGACCATCTATGGAAATTTGGACTTTAAGATTAATTTTTTTCCTGGTTTTGGTTAAGGCTTTGATAAAATTCAAAATAATCTCCGGGTTGGTCAAGAGATTGGTCGAAAAAGAGATTCCCACCAGCTTAGGGAAAGTTTTGAAAAGAAAAGATAAAGATTTTTGAATTTTTTTTAGGGTTAATGTCGGTTCGGTCCCCCAGAATCCTAAATATTGAAGATTCTGACCGTAAGCTCTTTTTAAGGTATCGAGATACTCTCTCTGGTCAAGGTTAGTTATTATCTTATCTTGGAGAAATCCCATCTGGGAAGTTTTTGGGATATAACAATACTTACAGTTTAAAGGACAGGTAGCTGAAGAGAATAACTCTGTTGAAACCATTCTTTTGTTCATCGTTTTAGTTTTTCGATTAGCATTAACAATCTTCAGGGTTATTAAGCAAGCAGATTGAGATTTGTATAATCGTCAGTATAATTGGTACTAAGAGCAACTGTTTTTTCAGCAGACTTATCACTCAGACAGTGTCCACCTAAATCATCGCTGAAATATATTGAATTATCGGCAGACTTATCGGCAGAACATCCACCATTATCGTGAGACCCATGAGAACCATGGGAGCCATGGGAATTGTGGGAACTGTGATTACTGTGAGAACCGTGGTCTCCTCTGGCTCCTGAGTTGTGGAAGGCGCTTGAGTGGGGGGTGGAACTTGAATGGCCAGCCCAGATATTCTTGGCTCCAAAAATAGTAGCCAAGAGAGTTAAACCTAGTCCAAGCTTGAGGGCATTCTTTTTACTAATCTTTCCTTCTTCTGAAGAGAGGAAAGATTTAAGATTCTTTTTGATTTTGGGGAGGTTTTTCTTTTTCATATTTTGAGTACTAAATTAAAAACCAGCCCATTGGTGACAATAATTATCTCTAATTAATTTTAACCTATTTTCGCAAAGTATTTTCGGATTAGAAATAAAATATAAGTTACAAATTGTTTTAAGAGAAGGGTTTTTTATTGTCTCACAATTCTCTTCCTTTTTACTACCAAGGGCGAAGAAATATTGCCAAATATCAAGGCATTTATCTTTAGTTGACTGGTCTAAAAAATTATCACAATATTTTTTCTCTTTAGATATTACAACCTGACACAAAAAATAGAGAGGCTTTCCTTTTTCAGTCAAAGGGAAAAGCTGGGAACAGATATTAGTATCTTCTTGAAGATAGGCTCGACAGAAATTTCTGCAATGTTCCTCAGTAATCTTTTCATTAAGGGAATCCTCCTCCTTTCTCCCCACAAACTCTACACAACTCTGAATGGCTCGATTATTACACTCGCCTTTTTTCTCTACTTCTTCAAAAAAATTATAAGTATAAAAACACCTCTCACATCCTAGAAAATATTTTGAACCATATAATTGCTCACAAACTTTTATCTCCCTTTCTTGCACTGCTTTACAGGTAATATATTCTGCAAATAAATTGTTTAATTTATTGCTTAATTCAGTTGGTAAAAGGTGCTTTTTTAACTCCCGGTTTATTACCTCGTTTAAATTAAAATTATTATAACAATATTCTTTTCTCTTCTCAACCACCTCTAAGGGGACCTCGAAAGAAATCTTTTCTTGTTTTTCCTTCCTTTCTTTTATCATCAGAAAGTACACTATTAAAATCGAACTACCAATCAGTATTATGAGAATAATTGTAGTTTTTATCGTTTTTTTCATATTATCTATCCAGCCCCTAACCACTTATCAAATACCTTTTTTATCTTTTTGTTTTGTAGTCTCTGAAAGAGGTAATCTAACATTCCTTTGTTTAATCTACACCTATCGTTATTGGGCAAAGAAGCAAAAAGGTTGCCATAAAGAGCATAATTTAGAACTGGACAGACCCCGCAGTAGGGTTTGTAACAGCAATAGTCACAAGGAAGGTTATCAAGACAAGAAGCTATACAAGCTGCTTTCACAGCATCATGAGAAACTATTTCTTGATAACTATTTCTCTTCACATTGCCAATCTTAAATACATCATCTTCCAACATCCTTCCCTCATCGCAAGTAAAAACATCTCCATTGTAATTATAGGAGAGCTGGCCAATGCCTGCTCCACAGGGAGAACGCAGATCCAGATAACCTGGGTCTTGGTCAGTCAAAATTTTACGAAGCATAACCACCGCTCCCCTCTCAGAAATTTTTTTCTTTTTAAAATTTAATTCAATGATATAATCCATTGCTTCTCTCCAGAATCTTAAGAATTCCTCAGTTGAGTAACCAATTTTATCTTTAAGTTTCCCTGAAAGTCCTAAATAACTGAGGGGTCTTAAATGAATAGTTGAAAAACCCCACTTTAGGTATTCATCGATAATTTCTTTGGGGTATTTCAATGAATAGCGAGATATAGTTAAAAGAGCATTAACTCGGTTTAATTTTGGATGTTCTTTTCGATAATTATTTATTCTCTTAACCCAGTAGACAGTTTTTTCATAGCTATTTCCTCCGATAAGAATTCTGTTTTTGTTGTGAAGTTTTTCTGGGCCGTCTAAAGAAGTACAAAGCCCTACTCTGTTTTTAAAAAGAAATTTTAATTTTTTCTCATCCAAAAGTGAAAAATTAGAAACTAGGGTAATCCATAAATCCTTTTCTCTCTTTTTATTTTTTTCTCTAGCATACTCAACAATAAACTTAACAGTTGGCCAATTAACTAAAGGCTCTCCTCCCTGAAATTCAATAGTTATATTTTTGTTTGGACTACAAAATATCGTATCTACCACCTTGCGAGCAGTTGGAATATCCATATCATAGCCCTTCTCTTCTAAACTCCGCGAGCTGACCTGACAATAGATGCATTTATGATTACATCTTAGAGTGACCACGACAATGTGTAAGCTTGGCCCTTGGGCTAAGAAGGCATTTCGAGAACGATATTTTTCTATTAAATTATCAAAGTCTAAGTAGTCTCTGATAAATTCTCTAGATTCCATTTTCTTGTAGAGTTCTGTCTTTTTGTCTAAGTTTCCTTCCAAAAATCTTATAAACGATTTCTCAGTTAAAAAAATATACTCACCAATGTCATTGGTAAGTAAATATTTCCTCCCAAATTTTTTGAACCGGCAAAATCCTATTTTATCTAAGTTAATTTTATCTAAATCAATGTTCATTTTTCATTTCGGCTAAAACATAATTAGAAAATTCGTCCTTTATTATATTTTTAACATCTTTATCTATTTTACTAAGCTCTACTTTTATTTTATTCTTTTCCTCTTTAGTTCCAAACTTAGCCAAATTCTTATAGGCCTTGATCGCTTTTTTTACAGCACTGAGTTTGTAAAATCCCTTATTAAAAACAATAGTCATAGATTCTTAAGAAATAATTTCTGAGTTTTAATCTTTCATTTTGACTTTTTAGTTTTGACTTTTGATTTTTTACCGTACTTCTCTTCCCAGGGAATAGCAATTCCTAAAGGGTCTTTCTCCCAATCTTCCTCTGTCCTTCCTTGTTCCAATTCTTCTTGACCTATGGCGGCCAGAAGTGCTTGACCTACAATATATTCTCTAATTTTTTGATTGTGTTTTGAGATTTTCTCTCTTAGGGTATAATTCAAAATTTCATTTAAAAACTCTCTTGCTAACTCCTCCAATTTCTTTTTGGTCATTTTCTCCTTACCTTTAATAAAAACTTTCACCTCTTTTTTAGGATTTCCATCCAAAAACAAATAAGCTCGGTCAATGAAAACATAACTTGCTCCATAGATTGCTTCTAAGGGATAGAGTTGAGGGTTGATTTTAACAGTAATTCTGTTTTCTTTTTTATTAAGTTTAAAATTTACTTTTTTATGACTCATTATTATCTCTATTATCGATTGTCAATCTTACAGTGGATTATCGACCTTGCAACAAAGCATATAGCCGGTGGCTGTTCTGCCTTTAGCATCAAAAGCCACATAAGTACCAGCGGGGCAATAAGTAGTTCCTGAACTTCCATAATAAACCAAGTGGCAAGTATTTGAATTACCGTTCACTCTGAGATTACCATGGACGTCTAAACTACTTCCAATACTGGCTTTTGGCCAATCTCCTCCATAATTGAATCTTAGATCAGAACCTAAGTCTACTATAGCTCTACCCGGGCTTCCTCTTCTTTCACTATATCCTATTTTAAAATCTGCACAGCCAATAGAGGCGGTATGATTATCACCTACAGTTAATCCGCCGGCAGTAAAATGACCTTGGACAGTTAAGGCTCCGCTTTTTGTTTGTGCAGTTGGTCCAACATTAATTGGTGCATCACATCCAGGATAACCACTCGGGCAAGAAGGAGGAGGGCCTGGAGCATCAGTAAAAGCAAAGATAAAGTAAGTTAAAGTAAAACTTAAAATAATGACACTTATTAAAAGGGAGAGTTTTTTAGACATATGAGTGTATTTTTATTCCGACCTTTTAGAGTTTTTATTTTTTTCCTTTTATTACTTCATCAATTATACCGTATTTTTTGGCTTCCTCGGCTGACAGATAAAAATCTCGATCGGTGTCTTTTTCGATTTTCTTTAAGGGTTGGCCGGTGTGGCGAGCTAAAATTTCATTGAGTTTTCTTTTGATTTTTAGAATCTGTTTTGCTCCAATTTCAATTTCGGTGGCTTGACCAGTAATACCTCCAGCTACCTGGTGTAATAGAATCTCTGAATTTGGTAAAGCAAATCTTTTCCCTTTAGTGCCAGCAGCCAACAAGGTGGCTCCCATTGAACCTGCTAAACCAACACAAATTGTTGAGACATCACAGTCCACATATTGCATAGTATCATAAATTGCCAAGCCCGCTGTGACCGAACCCCCCGGGGTGTTAATGTAAAGTTTGATGTCTCTTTTTGGATCTTTAGCAGCTAAAAGCAGAATCTCTGCTATTATTAAATTAGCCAAAGAATCAGTAATTGGTCCCGAAAGAAAAATAATTCTTTCCTCCAACAACCTTGAGAAAATGTCATAAAATTTCTCTCCTCTTTGGGATTTTTCAATTACAGTAGGAATGATAGGAGTCATAAATTTTCTAATAATTGAAATACCTTTTCATTATATATTACACCTCTATAATACTCTTTCAAGCGCTCCAAATCAATCTCTTTTCCAGCTTTTTCCAGGCTGGGATAGTTTTTTAAAAGTTGGTTAAGAGCTTCAATAACCTCTCCTTCGTTGACTTTCACTCCTTCTCTCTTGCCGATCTCCCGCAAAATTAAAAAATTCCTTGCTCTTTTTTCTGCTTCAGATTTAAGAGAGCTTTTTAGTTCTTCTGCACTCTTTTTAATTTTTTGAAGATATTCTTCAAAAGAAGTTTTCAATTGGTTTTTCACATTTTGTTTTAAATCCTCAAATATTCTATCTCTTTCTAAAGAAATCAAGACTTCAGGAACTTCAAATTTGGACTCTTGAGCTATCTTCTCCAAAATCTCCTTTCTTCTTCTCTCTCGCTCAGCTATCTCTTTCTCTTTGGTTATACCTTGCTTGATACTATTTCGGAGCTCTTTTAAATCATTGAATTTTCCTAAACTTCGAGCAAAATCGTCATTAATTTCTGGGAACTCAACTTGTTGGACTTTTTTAATCTTAACTTTAAAATTAACCTTTTTTCCAGCTAATTCTTTTTTAAAATAATTTGAGGGAAGAGATAGTTGAAACTCTTTTTCTTCTTCTTTTTTCATCCCCTCTAAATTTTCTTCAAAACCAGGAACAAATTGGCCTTTTCCTAAGAAAAATCTGTCTTGATAAACTTTCCCATTTTCAATTTGAGGAGAAGAATATTCAATTTCCAAAAAATCTCCTCTTTTTGATTTTCTTTCTAAGTTATGAAATTTAGCTCTTGATTTTTGCAGCCACTCTAAGGTCTGGTTTACCTCTTTTTCTTCAACTGAAACTTCTTTCCTTTCAATCCCAGCAGCGATTTTTTTATAATCAGGTAATTCTATCTCTGGTAAGACTTCGATTTTAATCCGAAAAGAAAAAGGGTTGCCCTGAGCCAACTTTAAAATTTCAACTTGAGGAGAACCGATAACCTCGAGGTTTTTTTCTCTTACTACTTGGGGATATTTCTCTTTAATCGCTACTTCTGCTCCTTCAGCTAAAACCTTTCCCTCTCCAATTTCTTTTTCCACAAATTCCCGAGGAATTTTTCCCGGTCTGAAACCTTTCAGAGCTAAGTTCTCGCTTAAGTTTTGAGCTGCTTTATCTAAGTAAGGAGAAAATTCTGGCCAGGGTAATTCAAAGAAGATCTCAATTTTTGAATCTGAGATTTTTTTGATTTCAGTTTTCATTTAAAATAACAAAAATAGAGGAATGAAAATTAAAGAAACTACTCCCACCACTTTAATTAATATATTCAAAGAGGGGCCAGCCGTGTCCTTAAGAGGATCACCTACCGTATCACCAACCACGCTGGCTTTGTGAGCCTCTGATCCTTTGCCCCCTAAATTTCCAGCTTCAATATATTTCTTAGCATTATCCCAGGCCCCCCCAGCATTAGCCATCATTATTGCTAAGAGAAAACCGGTCACTAAAGTTCCCAACAAAACTCCAGCTAAAGATTCAAGGCCCAAGAACATCCCCACTAAAATTGGAACGGCAATAGCTGTAACTCCCGGTAAAATCATTGATTTCAAAGCTCTCCGAGTAGTGATGTCCACGCATTTTGAATAATCGGGCTTAGCTTTCTTTTCCATCAATCCTGGAATCTCTCTAAATTGTCGTCTAACTTCTCGGACCACGGTAAAAGCCCCCCGACTTACTCCTCGAATAGCAAAACTTGAAAAAAGGAAAGGTAAAGTAGCCCCGATAAAGAAACCTCCAATTACTTCGGGGGTAACCAGAGAAAGATTTTCAAGTTTGGCTGCTTGAGTGAAAGCTGCTAACCAAGCTAAACTAGCAAGCCCTGCTGAACCTATAGCAAAACCTTTTCCGGTGGCGGCGGTGGTGTTGCCAACAGAATCTAAAGCATCGGTTCTCTGTCGCACAACCTCAGGTAAGGAAGCCATTTCAGCAATACCAGCAGCATTATCAACCACTGGGCCATAACAATCAGCTGCTAGATTAATTCCCAGAACCGAAAGAATTCCTACTGAAGAGACAGCTATCCCAAAAAGTCCAGCCACCTCATAAACTAAAATCATCCCTATTCCTATACCAACGGCTGGTAAGACAACACTTATTAACCCTTGAGAAAAACCCTCAAGAATATTTAAAGAAGGACCGCTTTTTGAAGCCCGGGCAATATTCAAGACGGGGGAGTAGCGGTCGGAGGTATAGTATTGAATGGAGTAACTGAGCAAAATACCAATAGCTAAACCTATAACTACTGCCCAAAAAATCCCTAGATCTCCTAAAAGATATTGGCTGATGAAATAGGCAGAAATTGTCATCAAAATATTAGCTAAAATCATTCCTCTTTGCATAGCTTGGCGAATTCTGGCAGTTTGTTCTTGGAAACTAAAAGCCCCTGATTTCTTTATTCTGACTAAAAAACTGCCAATGATTGAAGAGAGAATGCCTCCTCCAGCTAAAAAGACAGGAAAAAGAAAACCCCGAATGCCAAAAAGAGGAACTCCCAAAACAGCCGTAGCAGCAATGGCAGAAACATAGGATTCAAATAAATCCGAACCCATCCCAGCAATATCACCAACATTATCTCCAACTGCATCAGCAATCACTGCTGGATTTCGAGGGTCATCTTCAGGAATTCCTTTTTCCACTTTCCCTACTAAATCTGCTCCAACATCGGCTGACTTTGTATATATACCTCCTCCAACCCTTAAAAAGAGGGCAATTAAAGAGCAGCCGAAAGCATAAGTCACCAAAAACTCTGGGGCTTTGAATAAAACCCAAACTAAAATTATTCCTAAAAGCCCGAGTCCGGTAACAAACATTCCCATCACCGTTCCTGCTCCAAAAGCTATTTTGAAAGGAGCTCCTAAAGATTTTAAGGCAGAATTCGAAACCCGTCCATTACTTAAAGTAGCCACCTTCATTCCCAAAAACCCAGCCGTAGCTGAGAAACTAGCCCCAATTAAAAAAGTAAGGCCAGCTTCAAACCGAATCAAAAAACTCAGAATAACTGCCAATACTCCTAAAATTAAAAATAAAATTTTAAACTCTCGGCGGAGAAAAGCAGTTGCTCCCTCTCTGATAGCCAAAGAGATCTCTCTTATCTTTTCCTCTCCTTCGGGATTTCTTTTAATCTGCCGAATCAAAAAAAGGCCAAAGCCGAGAGCAAAAATAGAAGTAAAAATAGGGAAGTAAAGCATAGGTTTTAGATTAAAATTATACTTAATAATTAATCAAACACAAGACCTAAGAAAAGGAATTTATTTTTGACATTTTTTACAAAATCTCGCTTGGGGATGAACTTTTAATCTATCTTGAGGAATAGGATTTCCACATTTCTCACAAATTCCATATTTACCTTTTTTTATTTTCTCCAAAGCTAGGCTAATATCCTTTAACTCTTTTTCTAACGTCTCTCCTAAAGCTAAACGAGTACCATATTCTTCAACTTCATCTGCCTCTTCTTCTAAGTGTCCGCCGTTAAATTGAGGGTGTCGAGCTTTCCAGTTTCCTTGTCTCTGGGAATTTAGTCTCTTCTTAGCAAAAGAACTCAATTGACTTTCCAATCTCTTTTTTTCTTTCTCAAGTTTCTGTTTTTGTTTTTCCAAAAATTCTTTTTCCATTTCAGTTTTGTTTAACTCTAAACTCTCAGGGCAAGCAGGTTTTGATCTAATGAATTATCTGTTTATATTTCTTCTCGTTTTTGGACCAAGTTCTCTATTAATCTTACCATACTTTTGCCCGAGGTAGTAAAGAGAAAATAATTATTCACCAAAGCATAACATATCCCGAGATTAGGTTCAAGAGAATTAAGATATCGAAATTCTTTCTCTCCAACCTTAGCCTTTGCAAAATTTTCCTCAAATTTTACTTCCCTGCCTGCTAAAGAATTAAATAAAGCTGAAAAATCTTCTTCTATAGTCTCTTCCCAATCTTGCATTAAACTTGAGAGGTTTTCTTCTTCTCCTGGTTTTATTTCAGCGATAAACCCAAAGAAAGATTTACCCTGAGAATGATCAAAAAATAAAGTGGCGGGCTGTTCTAACTTCTGGGAAAAAACCTCTGCTCTAATTTTCACTCCCAAATTTTTTAAAAATTCTTCTAAAGTTAAAAAATTTTTGTTGGTTTTTTGGCGAAAGAGAACTCGCCAGAAGCCCTCTTCTCCTTCAAAACTTTCCAAAACTCCTAAAAGAAGTTCCTTAATTTCTGTTGAAGTTGCGAACTCTAAAAATTTTGTTCCTTCTATTTGAATCAAAGCAGGGGGTAACCCGGCTTCTACCTTCTCGCTTTCTTCTGCTACTTTTTCTTGAAACGGAGTAAGTTGAGATTGGGGTTTCAGAATGTAAGTGTGCAAAATCAAATAAATAGCCAATCCCAATCCAGCTATTAAAAGCAAAACCAAAATCCTAATCGTGATTTTTTCCATTAAACTTGGCTCTTTGACAATTGGCCGAAAAACTACCTCTCTTCCTGCTTCTCTCTCTTTTCTCTTCAAAGAGGGTCTTTCTTTCCCTGCTACTCTGGCTAAAAATTCCCTCCTTTGCTTTTCCTCCTCTGGTGAGATTCTTGTTAATTTCCGAAGGATCTCCTCTTTAGCTACCGGCCCTTTCGGCTTTATGGCTTTTTCTCTTAATGCTCTTTCTTGGAGCTCCTGAAGTTTTCTCCTTCTTTCTTCTTCTTCTGCTCGTTGGCGAACCTCTTTTAACCTTTTTTCTTCTTCGAATTTTTCTGCTTCTTTCTTTGCCTTTTCTCTTATTTTCTCTACTAAAATCTCTTCTTTTTCTTTCTCAATTTCTTCTTTAGCTGGTTTTGGTGGGGGAGGAGCGATTTTTTCTCCCTCAAGTATTTTCCTGCCCTCTCTAATCCCGTATTCTAACAATATTTCTATCTCTTTAACTCGCTTTGTTTTCCTTTCTTTGGCTTTGAGTAATTGTTGGTACTCCTGATTAATCTCACCCAATTGCTCTTTTATCTCTTCTTGTTTCCTTTCTAATTCCCACCTCTTCTTTTCCACCGCCTTTCTTTGTTCCTCAATTTGCCATCTCTCCTTTTCTATTTTCATTTGCTCGCTCACCCCTTTTACTTCCCCCTCTTTTCTTTCCAGTTCTCTTTCTTTCTCCTCTATCTCCTTTTCTTTTTCTGAGATATCTGTTATCTCCTTCTCTAATTTATCCTCCTTTTCTTCAAGATCTAATATTTCTCTCTCTATTTTTTCAATTCCTCTCTCCAGACTCTTAATCTCGAGTTCCAACCTGGTTTTCTCTTTAGCTAGATTTATCTCTTCAAGAATCTCTGAGATTTCTTCTAATCTTTTTTTAAATTCTACTTCTTGAGCTGTAAGATTCTCTAATCTTCTCTCAACTCTGCGAAGCTCTTTTTTCTTCAACTCTAATTTCTCTTGGTAGCGCCATTTCTCTTTTTCTATTTTTCTTCTCCTTCCTTCTATCAGCCATCTTCTTCTCTCTGCTTGATGCTTCTTCTCGGGGGCTTGAGCTGTCCTTTCTTCTTCCTCTATCATTTCTTTTTTCTTTTCAATTTTTCTTTCTTCCTCTAAAATCGAGTTCAAATTTTTCCGTAAAAGATTTTCTTCTTTTTGGAGTTCTGCTCTTTTTAATTCCAAAGGTTCTTTTTGGGGAGAAATTTCTTTTAGCTTCCCTTCGATTTCTCTTTTTTCTCGGAGCAGATTCTCTCGGCTTGCCTCCTTTCTCTTTCTTTCCTCTTCTTTTCTCCTTTTTTCCTCCTCTCTTCTTCTCCTCTCTACCTCTTCCTTCTTCCTTTGTTCCTCTGCCTCTCTTTTTCTTCTTTCTTCTTCCTTCGCTCTCCGTTTTATCTCTTCAACAATCTCCTTTTCTTTAAACCGTTTCATCTCCTCCATCTTTCTGGCTCGCTGGGGAATCTCTTCTTCTTTTCTTTCCTCTTCTCTTTTTTTCGCTTCCTCTCTGGCCCTTCTTTTTATCTCTTCAACAATTTCTTTTTCTCTTAGAGCCTCTTTTTTCTTTAATGCTTCTTTTTTAACTTCTTCTTCCAGTTTAGCTTTCATTTCTTCACTTACCCGCTTTTCCCTTCTTTCTTTTAATTTCTCTTCTTTCAAGCGATTTAGATCATCTTCCATTGTCAAAAGCACTCCTTTGCTTAAGATTTCATTGATTTTCTCTTCAGTGAGGAAATTTCCTTTCTTATTTTCTTTTGGGGCCATATTTTTTAGGGGGAAATCTTCGAGGGGTTTTTATGTTTGGCCGAAAGCCAGCATCTTTGGCAGAGAGAGCTATTTTCCCTGACTCATCGATGTCTATCACTTTTACTGGAATTATATCACCCACTTTTATTAGATCCTCAATCCGCCGGACATGAAAAGGGGCTAATTGGGAAATATGAACCATCCCCTCATGACCTGGCAATAACTCAACGATAACTCCGAAAGTCAGAATCTTCTTTACTTTGCCTTGAAAAATCTCTCCTACTTTAATCTCTCTGGCCAAATTTTTTATCCAATCAATAGCTTTTTTAGCAGCTTCTTCTTTCTCGGCTGTAACAAATATTTTGCCTGATTCTTCAATATCAATGCTGACCCCACAGTTTTCAATTATCTCATTAATCACTCTCCCTCCAGGTCCAATAACACTACCGATTTTATCAGGACTGATTTGAATGGTGTAAACCCGAGGAGCAAAGGGAGAAAGTTGAGATCTAGGTTCTGACAAAACTTTATTTTGAATTTTTAAAATCTCCAATCTGGCTTTCTCGGCTCTCTCTAAGCTCTCTTTTAAAATTTCTTTAGAAATACCTCTAATTTTAACGTCCATTTGTAAAGCAGTTATCCCTTTCTCTGTGCCGGCTGCTTTAAAATCCATTTCACCAAAATGATCCTCGGGCCCTTGGATATCAGTTAAGATCTTGTAATTTGTACCTTCCCCTCCAATTAATCCCACGGCGATTCCAGCTGCCGGTCTTAATATTGGCACGCCAGCGTCCATTAAAGCTATCGAGGCTGCTGAAACTGCTCCCATGCTAGTTGAGCCATTAGAGCTAAGAACTTCAGAAACCACTCGAATAGTATAGGGAAATTCTTCAAAGGTAGGAATTAAAGGCCGAAGAGCTTTCTCAGCTAACATTCCATGACCAATCTCTCTTCTCCCGGGAGAGCTAAGCCTTCTTACCTCCCCAGCACAGTAGGGCGGAAAATTATAATGGTGCATAAACCGTTTTTTACCAACAATCTCCATTCCCTCCAGAAGTTGCTGGTCTCCCGGTGCTCCTAAAGTCAAAATACTTAAGATTTTTGTCTCCCCTCTTGAGAAAAGTCCTGAACCATGAGTTCTTGGTAGAATTCCTGCCTTCACTTCGATTGGACGAATTTCATCAAGTTTTCTCCCATCAGGCCTTATCTCTTTTTTAAGGATTCCTTCTTTTAATATTCTCTCTTGGATTTTATCAAAAAGGAATAAAGCATCGGCTATTCTTTCCTCTCCATACTTTGCTTCGATCTTCTCAATCAATTCCTCTCTAAGCTCTCCAATAGCATCTTGTCTTTCTTTTCTACCTTTCTGATAAAGAGCTTTTTCTATTCTTTCTTTTAAAGTTTTCTCAACCTCCTTTCTAAATTCACTCTCCAGCGAAAGAGGTTCGAAAGGAATTTTCTTTTTGCCAATTTTCTTAGCAATTTCTATTTGAAAATCTAAAAGCTGCTTCAGAACGGGCCGAGCGAAATCAAAAGCTCTTAAAACCATCTCCTTGGAAAACTCTGCCCCACTTCCTTCTAACATATTTATCAAAAGCTCTTGACTTTTTTCTTTTCTCACGGCTGAGAAAACTATGTCTATCTGGCTTTTTTCTCTTTGAGTGTAATTGGGATTTAACATAAATTCCTCCCCAATTTTTCCTATTCTCACCGCCGCCACCGGTCCTGCCCAGGGAATCTCCGAAACCAACAAGCTTAAAGAAGTTCCTAATATTCCCAAAAGATCAGGGCTATTCTCAGCATCCCAACTCAAACAGGTGGTAATTGCTTGAACCTCATTTAAAAATCTCTCAGGAAAGAGAGGACGGAGAGAGCGATCAATCATTCTGGCTATTAGAACTGCCTCAGTAGTAGGCCTGCCTTCTCTTCGGAAAAAACGGGATCCTCCAATTCTTCCTGCAGCGTAATATCTTTCCTCATAGTCACACGTTAAGGGAAGAAAACCTAATCCTTCTCGAGTTTCTCCTATTTGGCAAGTACTTAAAACAGAAGTTTCGCCATATTTTACCAAAGAAGAACCTGAAGCTTGCACCGCTAAGCCCCCTATTTGAACTTCAAGGTTTCTTCCACCAATTTTGATTTGAAATTTATCACTTACCATTATTTTTTTCTTAATAAATATCTCTTGGGATCGCTCTCTATATCAAAAAACTCATCGGCTACTTCTTTTAACCTAGAAGAGGTAGTTCGACCAAAAGCTATCACCTCGACTCTTTTTCCTTGATTTTTTAGATACTCTATTAAAGGAACGAAGTCTCCATCGCCGGAGCAGAGGACAATTACATCAACATTTGGTGCGGTTCTTATGGCATCGATGACGATCCCAACATCCCAATCTGCTTTTTTCTGGCCACCATAAAACTCTTGTAAATCTCGCACTCTGGTTTCGATACCCAAACTTGTTAGGGCTTCAAAGAAAGGCCTTTCTTCACCAGTTTTTGTTCTGACAACATAAGCGAAAGCTCTTATAAACTTTCTACCAGCGATTGCTTTTTTCAAAACTTCTTTAAAGTTCACTCTGGCCCCGTAAAGATTTTTTGCTGAATGGTAAAGATTCTGGACATCAATCAAAACTTCAACTCTTTGTTCTTTTGGCTTAATAATAATCATTTTTTAAGGCCTAATTTTTTGATGATGCTATTGTATCTTCTCTTTGACTCTTTTTCTAAATATTTCAACAATCTTTTCCTTTTGATAACCATCTTCAAGAGCCCTCTTCGAGAATGTTGATCTTTTGGGTGTTTCTTCAAGTGTCCAAGCAATCTCTTGATTTCTTCTGTTAGCAAAGCAATCTGGACATCAGCTGATCCAGTATCTGCTTTATGCAATTTATA
>CAYQJC010000003.1:0-30897 GCA_964417825.1 uncultured Candidatus Saccharibacteria bacterium
CTATCTCGATGATATGACACCTCTCATACTTATCGAGAATCAGTAGAGAGATGGCATACGCTTAAGCTACAGCGTAAGCGGGTTTGCTGAATAAGTTTGCACTTATTTTGTCTGGAAGATTTACGAGATTCCAGAGCTCGGCTTGCTTGTTCCAGGTTGAATTTCTGTCAAGTCTTCTCACCCCCAGTGGGTCTGGAGAGTTAGTCGCCGCAGGCCCCACTGAAAGCGGGCTCGCTCGGCTTCAAATGCTTAGATCTTCTCTTTTAGAATTCTTCTTATCTCTCTTTCAATTTCTCTTTTTTTAATTTGCTCTCTCTTATCAACTTTTTTCTTTCCTTTAACTATTGCAAATTCTATCTTTATTTTACCCTTATCAGTATACACTTTTAAGGGTGCCATCGTCAAGCCTTTTTGCTTAGCTTTACCAATTAAATGCTTGATCTCTGATTTTCTCAGAAGGAGTTTTCTTGATCTCTGGGGATTGTAATCTTTAGGTGCATTTTTTGGCTGATAGGGAGGAATGCGAGCACCAATTAGAAATACTTCCTCTCCTTTCACTACTACAAAAGCTCCCTGCAGGTTTATTCTTCCATTTTTTATTGATTTTACCTCTTGTCCTTGTAAAACGATTCCAGCCTTGAATTTTTCTAGGATATCATAATTAAAGTATGCTTTCCTATTTTCAGCAATAATTTTCATAAATTTGGGCATGAGAAAAGATCCCCTTTAATTTTAACAAAAAATAAGGTAAACTAAAAAATATCTCCGCGCTCAGAGCACAAGATTATGAGAGATACCATCGAAGAGCTAATAAAGGAAGCAATAACCTCTCTTCAAGAAAGGAAAATTTTCCCAAAATTTAGAATTCCCAGAATTAAGGTTGAACATCCTGATAAGATGGTTCATGGTGACTACGCCACAAACATTGCAATGATAATTGCCAAGCAAATAGGGAAGGAACCAAAAGAAATCGCCCAACTTATCGTTCAATCGTTCAATCATTCAATCATTCAATCTCTTTTTGCTAAGATTGAAGTAGTCCAACCAGGTTTTATAAATTTTTTTCTTTCCAAGAAATACTTGCAAACCCAAGTTAAAGAAATTTTAAAAAGCGATGAAGGCTTTGGCAAACTGAATATTGGTAAAAATAAAAAAGTGAATGTAGAATTTATTTCAGCCAATCCTACGGGACCCTTAACTTTGGGAAATGGAAGAGGAGGTTTTTTAGGCGATGTTTTATCAAATGTCTTAGAAAAAGCGGGCTTTAAAGTAAAAAGAGAATATTATATCAATGATATCGGAGAGCAGATAAGAAAATTAGGTCATTCGGTAATTGGTGATTCCCAAGCAGTTTACAAAGGGAAATATCTTCTCCAACTCCGAAAGAGAGTAAAAGGAAAAGATCCAGAGAAAGTAGGTGAGAAAGCAGCTAAGATAATTTTGGAAGAGATGATTAAACCAACTGTCAAACGAATGGGGATTAAATTTGATAATTGGTTTTCAGAAAAAAGCTTGCACAAAAAAAACGAGGTAGAAAAAGCATTAAATTTCTTGAAGAAAAAGAATTTAATCTATAAAAAAGATGGGGCTTTATGGTTTTGTTCCTCAAAATTTGGAGATGAAAAAGATAGAGTTCTAGTGAGAGCAAATAATGAGAAAACTTATTTTGCTTCAGATATTGCTTATTTAGAAAATAAATTTAAAAGAGGATTTGATCTTTTGATCTATATTTTGGGAGCAGACCATGCGGGCTATATAAAGCGAATAGAGGCAGCAGCTGAAGCTTTCGGGCATAGAAAAGATCAGCTGAGATTTATTATTGTTCAGTTGGTCCGGCTTTTTGAGAAAGGAGAAGAAGTGAGGATGTCAAAGAGAGCTGGTACTTTCGTAACTTTAGAAGAACTGATCAACAGAACCGGAGTTGATGTTGCAAGATTTTTCTTTCTCCAGAGAAGCCCTGGTAGTCACCTCAATTTTAATTTAGATTTAGCCCAAGAACAATCAGAGAAAAATCCAGTCTATTATGTTCAGTATGCCCACGCTAGAATCTGTAGTATCATAAGAAAACTCAAAACTCAAAACTCAAAACTCAAAGCCACAACGCAAAACTTAAGACTGTTAAATCACCCAACGGAGTTAAATCTTATCAAGCAGCTTATTAGATTTCCTGAAATTATCAAGGATACAGCTAAAGATTACCAGGTTCAGAGATTACCTCAGTATTCTTTAGAAGTTGCTCGGAATTTCCACGATTTTTATGAGAAATGCCGAGTAATTTCAGAAGATAAAGAACTAACAAAAGCTCGAATAGCTTTGCTTTTAGCTACCAAAATTGTTCTGAGAAATACTTTAAATCTAATGGGCATTTCTGCCCCAGAGAAAATGTAGAGTGAAAAAGGCATTGGCGAATTATTTGCGATTTAGAGACCAGCATTGAATTTATAAATTGGTAAGATCTCTATGCAAAACAACTATTTCATTTTAAGACACGGAGAAACACCTTATCAGCTCCAGAATGAAATAATACTTTATCCTTGGCCAGAGCCAGAACCAATTTTATTGACCAAAAGAGGGAAAGAACAAATAAAAAGAGTAGCCAAAAAATTAAAAAAGGAGAAAATAGATCTGATTTTCTCTTCTGATATACCGAGAACTCGCCAGACAGCTGAAATTGTTTCTCAAGAACTTGGAGGAGTTGAAATAATTTTTGATAAAAGATTAAGAGAGAAAGATGCTGGGATTTTTAAAGGCAGGCCAAAAAAGGAATATAATGAATTTTTTTCCAAGAAAGAAAAAAAAGAAAAATTTACAAAATCACCTCCCGGCGGAGAGAATTGGAATGAAGTAAAAAGAAGAATGCTTCAGTTTATCAATGAGGTTGATAGGAAATATAAAGGGAAGAATATTTTAATCGTCAGTCATGGCTGTCCTTTATGGCTTTTACAAGGAGGGGTAAAAGGATTAGATGAAGATGAATTACTTAAACAGAGGGCAGTTCTCCAACTTAAAGTCGGGGAGCTTCGGAAATTGATATAAGTTATAAGTAAGTATTATATGCCTGTAAACTTTCCACAAATTGAAAAAGAAATCTTAAAATTCTGGCAAAGAAATAAAATTTTTGAGAAACTTCGTAAGAAAATTAAAGGTAAGAAACGCTGGTCATTTTTAGATGGACCAATTACTGCTAATAATCCTATGGGTGTTCATCATGCTTGGGGAAGAACTTATAAAGACCTTTTTCAAAGGTATAAAGCAATGCGAGGTTTTGATCAGAGGTTCCAGAATGGTTTCGATTGTCAAGGTTTATGGGTAGAGGTTGAAGTTGAGAAAGAACTCGGTTTCAAGAATAAAAAAGATATTGAAAAATACGGCATAGAAAAGTTTGTGGAGAAGTGTAAAGAAAGAGTGAGGAGGTACTCAAAAATTCAAACAGCTCAATCAATTCGATTAGGGCAGTGGATGGATTGGGAGAACTCCTACTATACTATGTCTGATGAAAATAATTATGCTATTTGGAATTTTCTTAAAAAGTGTTCAGAAAATGGACTTTTATATAAAGGAAGAGATGTTGTGCCTTGGTGCCCCAGGTGCGGAACTGCCATTTCTCAGCATGAAATTTTAACCGAAGAGTACCAAGAGATTACTCACAAAGCAGTGTTTTTTACTCTGCCAGTGAAGAGCGAGAAAAAAACTTATTTTTTAGCTTGGACCACTACTCCTTGGACTTTACCTGGGAATGTTGCTCTAGCAGTCCAGCCAGAACTTGAGTATGTTAGAGTAAAAAATAATGAAGGTGATGTTTTTATTTTGTTGAAAAACAAAGCTGATTTAATTGAAAAAGGAGAAATAATTGAAACATTTAAGGGGAAGAAATTAGAAGGATTAAAATATCAGGGATTATTTGATGAGTTACCTGCAGTTAAAAAGAGTTTAGGAAACTACACTCATTCCGTAATCCTCTGGAAAGAAGTAACTGAAGAAGAAGGAACTGGAGTGGTTCATATTGCTCCTGGCTGTGGAAGGGAGGATTATCAACTTGCTAAAGAGTTTCACTTGCCAGTTATTGATCTGAGCGATAACGAGAGCAATTACAGAGCAGGGTTTGGGAGCCTTAGTGGAAAGTTTGTTGGGGGAAAAGCGACTCGGGATCTAATTTTTAAGAATTTAGAGGAGAAAGGAAGAATTTTTCAGATTGAGGATTATACTCACCGCTATCCTATCTGCTGGCGATGTAAAACCGAATTAATTTTTAGGTTGGTGGACGAATGGTACATTTCAATGGAAAAGCTCCGGAGGAAGTTAATGGAAGTGGCAAGAAAAATAGAATGGATACCCTCTTTTGGACAAGAGCGAGAGTTGGATTGGTTAAAAAATATGCAAGATTGGTTAATCTCTAAAAAGAGATATTGGGGTTTAGCTTTACCTATTTTCGAATGCTCCAAATGTGGTAATTTTGAAGTGGTTGGTTCCAAAAAAGAATTAAAGGCGCGGGCGGTTGAAGGATGGGAGAAATTTGAAGGTCATTCTCCTCATCGACCCTGGATTGATGATGTAAAAATAAAATGTTCAAAATGTGGTGAGGCGATTTCTCGAATTCCAGATGTTGGTAATCCTTGGCTGGATGCGGGGATTGTACCTTTTTCGACTATGAAATACTTTTCTGATAGAGCTTATTGGGAAAAATGGTTCCCAGCCCACTTTATTTGTGAGTCCTTTCCTGGCCAATTTAAAAATTGGTTTTACTCCCTTATTGTAATGAGTACTGTATTAGAAGGGGTACCTCCCACTAAGGTTATTTTTGGTTATGCTTCGGTAGTCGACGAAAAAGGAGAGCAGATGCATAAATCAAAAGGAAATGTCATTTGGTTTGATGAAGCTGTTGAAAGAATTGGGGCAGATGTAATGAGATGGATGTATATAACCCATCATCCGATCTGGAGCAATTTAAGATTCGGCTACAATATTGCCAAAGAGACAAAAAGAAGAGTTTTAACCTTGTGGAACAGTTACGAATTTTTCAAGACTTATGTGCCGAAAAAAGAATTTTCGAATGCCAACTATCAAGTTTTCGATTCTCAAAACTTATTAGATAAATGGATTACTTCAAAATTAAACAATCTTATTAAAGAAGTTACAAAATTTTTAGATAATTATAACCCTTCAAAAGCCAGTTTAGCTATTGAGGACTTTTTCACTAAGGATTTATCTCTTTGGTATATCAGGAGATCAAGAAAGAGATTTCAGAATCCAAAAATTCGGAAAGAAAAGAAAGAGGCGGTTAGCACTCTTTATTGGGTATTAATCACCTTAGCTAAACTTATTGCCCCAATGATGCCATTTTTGGCTGAAGAAGTTTACCAAAAGTTACGACAAAGTGATATGCCCGAATCTATTCATCTCTTTGATTGGCCTGTCTCAGATAATGAGAAAATTAATAAAGAATTAGAAAAGAAGATGGAAAGAGTTAGAGAAATTGTCGCTCAAGGATTAGCTGAGAGGGCAAAAGCCGGGATAAAGGTCCGCCAACCCTTAAAGGAATTAAGAATTAGGAATCAGGAATTAGGAAAAGAAAAAGAATTATTGGATTTAGTCAAAGAAGAACTGAATGTTAAAGAAATAATTTTTGATCCAAAAATTAAAAGAGAGATAGAATTGGATACAGAAATTACCAAGGAATTAAAAGAAGAGGGTCAACTTCGAGAGATTATTCGCCAGATTCAAGAACTTCGCAAAAAAGAAGGCCTTACTCCGAAAGATAAAATCGAAATTTACTATTCTGGCTCTGGAAAACTTAGCGAAATTATAACAAAAAACAAAAAAACAATTTTAGACAAAACTCGAGCCAAAGATATTAAAAAAGAAATTCCTCAAAAAGTTATCATAGAAAAAGAAATAAAGATTGACAAAGAGAAGCTTCATATTGCCATTGAAAAATTAGCCTGATATGCCCTTCACTCACTACCGGACAAAAGGGATTTTTTTGGATAAAGAGGATCGAGGGGAAGCCGATCAACTTTTTACAGTTTATACTGAAGATTACGGGAAACTTAAAATTTTAGGAAAAGCAATTCGGAAGATAAAATCAAAGTTGAGGAGCGGGGCTGATATTTTTTATTTTTCTGAAATCGAATTCATTCAAGGGAAAACTTACAAAACCTTAACCGATGCAATTTTAATTGATAAATTCAAGAATTTAAGAGAAGATCCTCAGAAATTAGAAATTGCTTACAAGATAGCTGATGCTCTCAATTCTTTAACTGCTCCAGAAGAAGAGGATGAGAAAATTTGGCAACTAGTTCTTACAACCTTTAAAAAGTTAAATGACTTACGATTTGCTATTGACGATTTACGTTTAGCTTATTATTTTTTTCTTTGGAACTTTTTTGCTCTTTTGGGATTCAACCCAGAACTTTATTTCTGCCCGGTTTGTAGAGAAAAACTTTTACCAGAGACCTTTTGGTTTTTGCCGAAAGAAGGAGGGGTAGTATGTTGGCGATGTTTTAAAAAGTTCTCAGAAGAAGAAAGGAAGATGGCAAAAGAAATAAGTGTAGATACAGTTAAGATTTTAAGAATTTTCCTTTCGGGAGGTTGGAAGATTTTAGGGCGGCTTAGAATCACCGGTGATATGAAAGAAAATTTGAAGGAGATTTCACAATTTTATTTAGAGTTCTTGAGAGGAGAATTTACAAAAATCGAAAAATAAACTAAAATTAAAGAAGTTATGAAGAAGTTTTTAATCATCCTTATCTTATTTTTATTTGCTGGAGTCGGGATAGCGGGTTATTGGTATTGGCAAAAAAATCAATACTCCAAGGAGATTCTAAAGTTGGAGATTTTAGCGCCCGAGAAAATTCAGGCAGGGGATGAAGTTGAATACTTGGTGAAATTTAAGAACAATGGAAAAGTTAGATTGGAGGAGCCAGAACTTATTTTTGAATATCCCAGACAATCTATCCCTCTCGAAGGAGAGAGTACAATAATTACCAAGAAAATCGAAGACATTTATCCCGGAGAAGAAAGAGTTGAAAGTTTCCGAGCTAGAGTTTTTGGAAAAGAAAACGATGTTTTGGAAGCTAAAGCTTCGCTCTCTTATCGTCCCAAAAATCTCACTGCCCGTTATGAGTCAAAAACTACTCATTCTTGCCAAATAAAATTTGTTCCTCTGACCTTTGAATTTGATTTACCCTTGAAAACTGAACAAGGAGAGAAAATAAAGTTTTCTCTAAATTATTTTTCTAACATCGATTATGTTCTGGAGAATTTAAGAATAAGGATAGAGTACCCTGAAGGATTCCATTTTTTGAATTCTCAGCCCCCAGCTTTAGACCAAACGGAATGGGATCTTTTCCCTCTTACTCAAGCGAATGGAGGAAGAATTGAAATAGAGGGAACGGTTGATGGAGAAGAGGGTTCTCAGAAAATTTTCCGCGCTCAGCTTGGAATGATAAAGGATGGAGAATTTTGGTTATTGAAGGAAGCAGTAAGGTCGCTTGAGATTATTGAGCCATCTCTATATATCTCCCAACTTATAAATGGCTCTCAAAAATATATTGCTGAAGCAGGAGATTTCCTTCATTATGAAGTTTTTTTCAAGAATATCGGTTCTCGCCCCATTCAGAAAAAATTCCTTTTTGCCAAACTAGAAGGAGAATTTTTTGATCTTAACACCTTACGGTCAGAAAATGGTGAATTCGGGAAAGGTGATAACACCATTGTTTGGGATTGGAAACAGGTTAGCGATTTACGATTTTTGGATGCTGGAGAAGAAGGGAAAGTGGAATTCTGGATAAAACTTAAAGAAAGTATTCCTAAGAAAATTAAAAACCCTGTATTAAGAAACAGAGTGACTTTAGCAGGTACTCAGAAAGTTTTTGAAACAAAGATAAACTCTATTGTTGATCTTCAACAGAAAGTTTATTTCAAAGATGAAATGTTTGGCAATTCTGGACCTCTGCCACCAAAGGTTGGCAAAAAAACCACTTATACTGTGTTTTGGCAGGTTAAAAATTCTTGGAATGATTTGAAAAATGTTAAAGTTAAAAGCAAATTGCCCTCGAATGTAAAACCGACCGGTAAATTTTCTCCTGAAGATGCCAAGTTTACCTTTGATCCCGAATCAAGAGAAGTAATTTGGAATATTGGAGATCTTGAAGCATTTCAAGGTTCTGATGACACTTCCTTGATTCTGGCTTTCCAGATTGAATTTACTCCTAATTCTTCTCAAAGAGGAAAAACTCCTATCTTAATTGAAGAAGCTGATATTTTAGGAGAGGATGTTTTTACTCAAGAAATCCTTCACCAAAAAGCTGATTCAGTAGATACTACTTTACCTGATGATGAAACAGTGGATGAGGAACAGGGGGTAGTTCAATAAAAATTTCCCAATATTTAACTTTAAATGGAGGATAAAATTCAAAAAATTATTTCTCTTTGCAAAAGAAGAGGTTTTATTTTTCCTTCTTCTGAGATTTATGGAGGTTTTGGTGGAGTTTACGACTTTGGACCTCTCGGTTTTGAATTGAAACAAAATATTAAGAAAGCTTGGTTAAAAGCAATGAGAGAGCAGGAAAACATTGTTCCCTTAGATTCAGCCATTTTAATGAATCCGAAGGTTTGGCAGGCCTCAGGCCACTTAACCGCTGGTTTCGCTGATGAATTAGTTGAATGTAAATCTTGCCATAAACGATTTAAAGCTGATGAGTTAGGAAACAAAAAATGTCCTGAGTGTGGTGGAGAGATCACCAAACCACGAAAATTTAATTTAATGCTAAAAACTTTTGTCGGACCAGTAGAGGATAAAGCGGCAACTACTTATTTGAGAGCTGAAACTTGCCAGGGGATTTATGTGAATTTCTTAAATATTTTAAATTCGATGCGTCTTAAAATTCCTTTTGGAGTGATTCAAATTGGTAAGTCATTCCGAAATGAAATTACCCCAAAAAACTTTATTTTCCGAACTAGAGAATTTGAGCAAATGGAAATGGAATGGTTTTGCCATCCCAAAGAAGCTGATAAATTTTTCGATTATTGGGTGGAGCAAAGGATAAAATGGTACCAAGATTTAGGAATGAGAAAAGAGAATTTAAGAGTAAGGGAAGTTCCGAAAGAAGATAGAGCTCATTATGCTCAACGCCAAATAGATATTGAATATAAATTCCCTTTTGGCTGGAAAGAAATCGAGGGAATCCATAATCGAGGCGATTGGGATTTACAGACTCATTCGAAACATTCAGGAGAAGAGCTCCGCTATTTTGACCAAGATACCAAAGAGAAATATTTTCCTTACATTGTAGAAACTTCGGTTGGGGTGGAAAGATGTCTTTTTGCTTTTTTGTCTGATGCTTATCAGGAAATAGAAGGAGGAAGAACGAAGACGACTAAGGCAGCCAAAGAAATTGAGATTTTATTGAAGCTTCATAAATCTTTAGCTCCGATTAAAGTTGCTGTTTTGCCTTTAGTCAGAAACAAGCCAGAATTGGTAAAAAAAGCCAAAGACGTTTTCAATTTGCTAAGGCCCCACTTTACTTTACAGTACGATGAGGTTGGCTCAATTGGCCGAAGATATAGGAGGCAAGACGAAATTGGTACTGTGTTCTGTTTAACAATAGATTTTGAATCTCTAAAACAAAATGACCTGACTGTTCGTGATCGCGATACAATGGCCCAAAAAAGGGTAAAGATAGAAGATTTGGTTAAAGTTATGGAAGAAAAACTGGAAAGTTAATGTATAAAAAAACTGTCTTAAAAAATGGTCTTCGAATCATCACTGTGCCAATGAAAAACACCCGAGCGGTGACTGTTTTAGTTTTGGTTGGGACTGGCTCGAAATATGAAACTAAGGAGATAAACGGTATTTCCCATTTTTTAGAGCATATGTTTGGCCAGGGAACAAGCAAGCGCCCTAACCACCAGAAGATAGCTGAGACCTTAGATAAAGTTGGTGGGAGCTGGAATTTTTTCACCTCCAAAGAATTCACTGGTTTTTGGGCAAAAACTAGAAATGTTCACCTGGATTTAGCTTTAGATTGGGTCTCAGATATTCTTTTAAATTCAAAATTTGAACCCTCCAAAATAAAAAAAGAAAAAGGAGTAATAGTGGAGGAGATAAATATGTATTTAGATACTCCCACAAGGTATATTGGAGATCTTTGGGAGGAACTTTTATATGGGGATCAACCAGCTGGCTGGCACATTTTAGGGAGGAAAGAAATTATCCAACGGCTTCAAAGAAGAGACCTTTTAAACTATTTAAGAAATCATTACTCAACTTTAAATACTGTTGTTTGTGTGGCAGGCAATTTTAACCAGATCGAGTGTTTAAGGAAAATTAAAAAATTCTTTAAAAAACTTTGCTCTCGTTTACCTCAACCAAAGGTCGAGGTAATCGAAAAGCAATCAAAACCTCAGGTTCTCATTCACTTTAAAAAAACCGACCAAACCCATCTTTGTTTAGGAGCCAGAGGATATGATTTATTTCATCCACGAAGATATGCTCAAGAAATTTTAGCTACAATATTGGGAGGAAATGCAAGTGCTCGGATTCATGTTTTGCTCAGAGAAAAAGGTTGGGCTTACTATGTTTATACTTCTTCCGAGGTTTACACTGACAGCGGCTATATAGTTACAGGAGCGGGAGTGCCTAATAATAAAATCGAAGAGGTGATTAAATCTACTCTAAAAGAATACAGAAAGATTAAAGAAAAGAAAGTTTCTCTAAAGGAACTTAAAAAAGCAAAAGAATATCTAAAAGGGAGTTTAGCGCTAAGTTTGGAAACTTCTGATGCTCGAGCCTCCTTTTATGCGGGTCAAGAACTTTTAACCGGCAAAATTTTGACACCCGAAGAAAAATTTGCCAAAATTGATGAAGTTACTCCAACCGCTATTCAAAAATTAGCTCAAGACATCTTCCGACCAGAAAAGCTGAACCTAGCTTTGATTGGCCCTCATAAAAATCAAAAGAAGTTTCAAGCTTTATTAAAAATATAAAATTTATGGAACAAAAAACTTTAACTATCAGCTGGGAATCAATTTTGAAAGTTTCTCTTGCTATAATCGGTCTTTATCTTCTCTATTTAGTAAAAGATATTATTGTCTGGTTTGTTTTTGCTTTAATTATTGGGATTTTATTTAGTTTCGTAATCGACTTTTTAGAGAAAAAAAGAATTCCCCGAATTGCAGGAGCTATTATTTTATACTTTGGAGTGTTTGCTGTTTTAAGTTTTTTTATTTATAAAACTGCTCCGGTATTTCTTTCCGAAATTCAGAAATTTACTCAAAATCTTCCTTTATATCTTCAGAAAATTTCACCCTTTTTTGAAAAACTGGGAGTAGAAACTTTCAAGAATACTGAGAATCTAACAAAGATTTTTCAACAAAGCTTAGGGAAAGCTGGAGAAAATGTTTTCAGTGCTCTTTTTGCTCTTTTTGGAGGACTTTGGGCAACTTTGTTTGTTGTATTTTTGGCTTTTTTTATTTCCCTTGAAAAAAATTTTGGGGAGAGAGTTTTAAACACTTTTTCTTTAAGGCACAAAAATTATCTTCTTAGACTTTGGCAAAAATCAAAAGAGAAAGTAAGCGGCTGGTTTATTTCGAGAGTAATTGGAGCTTTGTTTGTTGGCGGATTAACCTATTTGATTTTGAGAATCTTAAATGTTCAATATCCATTTATGCTAAGTTTAATGGCAGGAATTTTGGATTTTATTCCTATTGTAGGCCCTCTTATAGCAGGGTTAATAATTGCCTTTATTGTCTCTTTAAACTCTTTATTCCAAGCTGGGTTTGTTCTGGTAGCTTTTGGTATAATCCAACTTCTGGAAAATAATCTTTTGTTCCCAATTCTCTTCAAGAAACTCACTGGTCTTCCTCCAGTTTTAGTTTTGACTGCTTTTGCTGTTGGTGCTAAGCTTTGGGGAGTTTTAGGGGCAATTTTAGCTATTCCTTTAGCCGGAGTAATTTACGAAGTTTTAAGAGACTATTTAACTAAGATGAAAAAAGATTTTGGGGAAGATTCATCTGAGCAAAGAACCTCAGAACTTTAGATTACCTCTTTCATTGTATATATGGCAACTTTGTATGTTGTGGCAACTCCTATTGGCAATCTGAAAGATATCACTCTCCGCGCTCTTGAAGTACTAAGGAGCGTTGATTTAATTTTATGCGAGGACACTAGGGTTACCCAGAAACTTTTGAATCATTTTGGTATTAAAACACGCACCCAATCTTACCACCAGCACTCAAAACTCAAGAAGGTAAATTATATTTTAAAATTACTCCGGGAAGGGAAAAACCTGGCTCTGGTTTCCGACGCTGGCACTCCCGGCATCTCCGATCCGGGCAACAAACTCATCGAGAAAATTACAGAGACCCGCTCTCTGGAGGTTGAAATAATTCCTATTCCCGGGCCTTCAGCCTTAACCACCGCAGCCAGTATTGCTGGAGTGTCTATGAACAGGTTTTTATTTTTGGGTTTCCCACCCCAGAAAAGAAAACGGAAAAAGTTTTTTAAGGAAGTTATCAATTCAAAATACCCAGTAATTTTTTACGAATCACCATATCGTATTTTAAAAACTCTGAACGAACTAAAACTGTCGTATTATCATTGCCATGGCAGTCTTAATACGACACTTCAGGTTGTGGTTTGCCGAGAGTTAACTAAAAAATTTGAAACTGTCTATCGAGGCAATATTGAAGAAGTAATTGAAAAAATAAAAGAAGACAAAGCGAAGGGAGAATTCGTAGTAATTATAAGTCCAAAATAACAATCATGAGCAGGATAAACAAAAAATTCTTTATTTCAACTGCTATAGATTATCCTTCAGAGAAACCTCATTTAGGACATTGTTTAGAGAAGGTCCAAGCGGATGTTTTAGCTCGCTATAAACGTATTCAGGGATTTGATGTTCATTTTAGTATCGGAGTGGATGAGCACGGACTTAAAATTCAACGACGTGCAGAAAAAGCTAAAAAGAAACCTCAGGAGTTTGTAGATGAAATGAGTAAATATTTTAAAGAATTATGGGAAACTTTGAATATCTCAAATAACGATTTCATTCGAACAACCGAAAAAAGGCATATAAAAGTTGTTCGAGATATTCTCAGAGAAATAAATCGAAAAGGAGATATCTATAAAGGAAAATATAAAGGGCTGTATTGTGTAGATTGCGAAACTTACTGGTTGCCAAGAGATTTAAAAGGGAGGAATTGCCCGGTGCATAAAAAACCGGTTGAAGAGATAGAAGAAGAGACCTATTTTTTCAAGATGAGCAAATACAAAAAAAATCTTCTCAAACATATTGAAGAAAATAAAGATTTCATTATCCCCTCAAGCAGAAAAAATGAGATTTTAAATAGATTAAAAGAGCCGATCCAAGATTTAAGTATTTCTAGAAAAAAAGTGAAATGGGGTATTCCTTTGCCTTTTGATAAAAAATTTACTCTCTTTGTTTGGGTGGATGCTTTGATAAATTATCTCACCACTACAGATTATCCAGCGGAGAAATTTAAGAAATTCTGGCCAGCCGATGTTCATATTATAGGTAAAGATATAACTTGGCATCATAGCGTAATCTGGGGAAGTTTACTTTTATCTTTAGGTTTGCCTTTGCCAAAAACAATATTTGTCCACGGCTATATAACCTCAGGGGGTCAGAAAATGTCAAAGAGTTTGGGAAATGTCATTGACCCCTTTGAATTGGTGAAAAAATATGGAACCGATGCCGTTCGTTATTTCCTCTTGCGTGAAATTCCTCCAACCGAAGACGGCGATTTTACTTACGAGAAATTTGAAAGAAGATATAACTCAGACTTAGCTTCGGGGTTGGGAAATTTGGTGGCCAGGGTTTTAACGATGGCAAAGGGAAAGAATTATGAATCAGGAGTTATGAATCAGGAAATTAAAGAGGAAATTGAGAAAGCTTGGCAAAAATGTAAAGAAGCCCTAGAGAATTTTAAATTTAATGAAGCATTGAGTTCAATTTGGGAATTGATTAGTTTTTGTGACCGTTACATTGAAAAAGAGCGGCCCTGGGAAAAAACTGATAAGCAATTATTTACCATTTACCATTTACTATTTACTCTGGCTCATATAGCCAGTATGCTCCAGCCATTTTTACCCGAAACCTCAGAAAAAATTTTCAAACAACTTGGAATTAAACCAACTCAAGATTCAAGATTCAAGATTCAAAATTTAAGATTTAAGGTAAAAAAAGAAAAGCCCTTATTCCCTCGAATTTAAATTTGATAAAAAGTATTCTAGATAAAAGAGAAAAAAGAAGTTCGGAAATATGTAGAGAAGAAAAAGGTGGTTCCATTCAGGCCACTCTCTTTTTAATTTATTGAGATTCTGATAAAATTTTAAATATATGCTTGTAGATACTCATGCCCATTTGAATTTCAAGGATTTTAATAGAGACCGAGAAGAGGTAATCCGGCGAGCTTTTGAAGGGGGAGTAAAAGCGATCGTCAATGTTGGTACTAATTTTAAGAATTCGCAAGAATCTATTGAGTTAGCTGAAAACCACAAAAATATTTATGCTGCTGTAAGTTTACATCCGATTCATGTTGAAGATGAAGAATTTAATGAGAAAGAGTGGTTAAAGTTAGCAGCTCATCCAAAAGTGGTGGCTATTGGTGAAACCGGATTTGATTTTTATCACCGCTCAGATAAAAAAAGGCAAAAAGAAATTTTTGAGAAATTAATTAAGATTGCTTGTAAAGTAGAGAAACCTTTAATTTTGCATAGCCGAGAAGCTGATGAAGAAGTTTTGCAAATTCTTAGAGAAAATAAACTTCCATCAAAAAGAGGGGTGATTCATTGTTTCGGAAGAGATTACGAAGTCGCTAAAAAATTCTTAGACCTTGGCTTTTTGATTTCTTATACTGGCAACATCACCTACAATCAAGAGCGAGCTTCTTCAATACCTTTTGTTCCTTTAGAGAAAATAATGATTGAGACCGATTGTCCCTTTATGGCCCCAATTCCTTTCCGAGGTCAAAGAAACGAACCTTTGTATGTAAAATACGTTGCTCAAAAAATCACAGAAATTAAAAATGAAAGTTTTGAGAAAGTTGCTGAAGCCACCACAGAAAATGCTCAGAAGTTATTTGGGTTGATGTAAGAGAAATGATAAAATAAACCCCGTAGAGGAAATTTGGCTGCTTTCTCCAGTATGAGAATTTCGGCAACTAATATTTATTGGGGCGAAGCCCAGCCGAAATTCCTCTATTGGGTTCAGCAATTTAGGTGTTTGCTTCGCAAACACTTTGCCAAATTTCTCATACGGGGTAAAAAATCATATGAAATACAATCCCCAAAAAATTGAAAAAAAATGGCAAAGGATTTGGGAGAGAGAAGATATTTTCCGAGCTAAAGATTTCTCGAAAAAACCAAAGAAATATATTTTGGTTGAGTTTCCTTATCCCTCAGGTGAAGGATTGCATGTTGGACACTGTCGAGGGTATGTGGCAATGGATGTGATTGCCAGAAAAAAACGAATGGAAGGTTATAATGTCTTGTTTCCAATGGGTTGGGATGCTTTTGGATTACCTGCTGAAAATTATGCTGTCCGGACAGGAATCCATCCTAAGATTACTACTAAAAAAAACACCAAAAACTATAAACGCCAGATGAAAAACTTAGGATTAAGCTTTGATTGGAGTAGAGAAATTGATACCACTGACCCAAATTACTACCGGTGGACCCAATGGATATTTTTGCAACTTTTCAAAAAAGGATTAGCTTATAAAGCCAAAATCCCAATCAACTGGTGTCCTTCTTGTAAGATTGGCTTAGCTAATGAAGAAGTTATTGAGGGAAAATGCGAAAGGTGTGGGACGAAAGTTACCAGAAAAGAGAAAGAACAATGGATGTTAAAGATTACCAAATACGCTGAAAGATTACTTCAAGATTTAGATAAAGTTGATTATCCAGAGAAAGTAAAAACTTTAGAGCGAGATTGGATAGGGAAATCAGAGGGGGTAGAAATAAAATTTTCAATTCTCAATTCTCAATTTTCAATTGATGTCTTTACTACAAGGATTGATACCATCTTTGGGGCTACTTATTTGGTTTTGGCGCCAGAACATCCGGTAATAGAAAAACTCAAATCTCAAATCTTAAACCTCAAAAGAGTTAAAGAATATATAGAAAAAGCAACAAGGAAATTGGAAAGAGAGAGAATTTCCGAAACCAGAGAAAAAACCGGAATAAAGTTAGAAGGGGTGATGGCGATTAATCCAGCCACGGGCAAAGAGATTCCTGTATTTGTAGCCGACTATGTTTTAATGCACTATGGGACGGGAGCGATAATGGGAGTGCCATGTCACGACGAAAGAGACTTTGAGTTTGCTCGACAGCATAATCTTCCGATGATAGAAGTAATTGAACCCAAAAAGAAGGAGAAAGAACCGACCTTTGCTCTCTCTAATGGCAGATATCAGCACCCTTATACTGGAGAAGGGATTTTAATTAACTCTGGAAGATTTGATGGGATGAGGTCTGAAGTGGCTAGAGAAAGAATTTTTCAATGGCTCGAACGCAAAGGTTTAGCCAAAAAAGCTATTCATTATAAACTAAGAGATTGGATTTTTTCAAGGCAAAGATATTGGGGAGAACCTATCCCTCTGGTTTTCTGTAAAAAGTGCGGCTGGGTACCAGTGCCAGAAAAAGATTTGCCAGTGAAATTACCAAATATAAAAGATTTTAAACCAACTGAGACCGGCGAATCTCCTTTAGCCAAAGCTGAAAAGTGGATTAACACTGAGTGTCCAAAATGTGGAGGAGTAGCTCGACGAGAAACCGATGTTATGCCAAACTGGGCAGGAAGCAATTGGTATTATCTTCGTTACTGCGACCCTCATAACGATAAGAAACTTGCCGATCCCAAAAAGTTGCTTTATTGGATGGCGCCTACCCGCCGAAGCTCGGAGAGCGTAGGTGGAGTTGATTGGTACAATGGAGGAATGGAACATACCACTTTACATCTTTTATATTCTCGGTTTATCTATAAATTTTTATGGGATATTGGAGCTGTCCCAAAATCTTTAGGCTCCGAACCTTATAGAAAGCGGACTTCCCACGGTACAGTACTTGGAGAAGGAGGAGTTAAGATGTCTAAATCAAAAGGCAATGTTATAAATCCTGATAATGTCAGAAAAAAATATGGAGCTGATACTTTGAGATGCTATGAGATGTTTATGGGTCCCTTTGATCAGGCGATTGCCTGGGATTCAAAAGGTGTAAGGGGAGTGAGAAGATTTTTGGAAAAAATTTGGAATTTGTACTCGCAAATAGACACGAATAAAAATTCGCGAATATTCGCGAATAAAATTCGAGCAGATTCGCGAGAACTAAAGAGACTTTTACACAAAACAATTAAAAAAGTTTCAGAAGATATTGAAAATATGAAGTTTAATACAGCTATAAGTAGCATGATGGAATTTTGTAATGCTTGGCAAGAAAATCCAAGAGGGTTAGCAAAAAGGGATTTAAAAGATTTTTTAAAGATTTTATCTCCTTTTGTTCCCCATATGGCAGAGGAGCTTTGGCAAAAATTAGGGCATAAAAGAAGTATTTTTTTCCAAAAGTGGCCAAAATATGATGAAAGATTACTTAAAGAAGAAAAGATAACTTTAGTAGTTCAAATTAATGGTAAAGTTCGCGATAAAATAGAAGTTGAATCAGGAATTTCAGAGAATAAAGCAAAAAAACTTGCCCTGAAAAGCCCTAAAATTAAAAAGTGGATAGAGAACAAAAAAATCAAAAAGGCAATCTTCGTCAAGGATAAATTGATTAACTTTGTTGTTTAAGAAAAATTACAAAAATTTTGTCTTGGTTTTTGTCTTAGGAATGGCGTCTGTTTCGGCAGTCGTTCTTTTAAGTTTAAGTGAGTGCCAGTGCTTAAGACACACCAGAAAACAAGCTCTCACCGGTTTTATCTCTCAAGAGCTGAAAAAAGAGGCACAAGTTAAAATATTTCTCGTAGGCGATATTATGTTAGATAGAGGAGTTGAATGGTATGTAAAACAAAACAATGATTGGCGGTTTCCTTTTTTGAAAATTGCTGATGAATTGAAAAAGGCAGATTTAGTTTTTGGCAACTTAGAAGGACCGATTTCTGATAAAGGCAAAAGGGTTGGCAGTATTTATTCTTTCCGAGCGGACCCCAAAGTAATTGAAGGTTTAGCCTATGCTGGTTTTGATATTTTGTCTTTGGCTAATAACCATATGCTGGATTATCAAAGAGTTGCTTTAGAAGATACAATGGCTCGCCTGGAAGAAAATGGTATAGATTATGTTGGGGCTGGCTCCAATAGAGAAGAGGCATTTTCAGTGAAGATAAAAGAAATAAAAGGAACTAAAATTGGATTTTTGGGCTATACTAATCTCGGCCCTGAAGTTTGGAGCGCCGGTGAGGACTATGCTGGTGTCGCTTGGATAAGTTGGGACGACATGGAAAGAGTAAAAGAAGATATTAAAAGGGCTAAAGAAAAAGTAGATGTTTTAGTTGTTTCTTTACATGCTGGCCAAGAATATTCTGAAGAACCCACTGTTTTTCAAAAAAGTTTCAGTCAAAATCTAATTGAAGCCGGGGCTGATTTGGTGGTGGGGCACCACCCTCATGTGGTTCAACAGTTTATAAAACACAAACACGGTTGGATTGCTTATAGCTTAGGCAATTTTGTTTTTGATCAGGGCTTTTCTGAAGAAACAATGCGCGGCAGGTTACTGAAAGTAATAATAGAAAATAAAAAAATAAAACAGGTAATCCCGGTAAAAATCCAACTCAACCAGTTTTTCCAACCAGAAATATTATGATATAATCAAAAAATCATGTCGTCTATTAAAGTTTTAGCAAAAAAAGGGACAAAAGAAATTCTACTTGGCAACGAAGCAGTTGTCCGGGGGGCCCTTGAAAGCGGGGTTCAATTTGTTTCAACTTATCCTGGCACGCCCGCTTCAGAAATCGGAAATACATTCTGGAAAATCTCAAATCTCTCTAAAGAGCCGGGCTCTCGAGTCACAGGCAAATCTCAAATCTCAAATCTGAATTTATATTTTGAGTTCTCAACCAACGAGAAGGTGGCCTTGGAAGCGGGGGCTGGGGCTAGTTTTTCAGGGCTCCGAACCTTGGTTGCAATGAAGCATTTTGGTTTGAATGTTGCCTCGGATTTTTTAATGCCTTTGGTATACAGCGGTGTTCGAGGAGGATTAGTAATTGTTGTTGCTGATGACCCTGGTTGCTCAAGTTCTGCTCAATCAGAACAAGATTCAAGAGCTTACAGTTACTTAGCTCATATTCCAACTTTAACTCCTGCTACTCCTCAAGAGTGCAAAGATTTTGTAAAACTTGCCTTCGAGATTTCTGAGAAATATAAAATTCCTGTAATGATTCGGACCACCACCAGAGTTGCTTTACAGACTGGCCCAGTAAAATTAGGAAAAATCCTTCAACGAGAGAAAAAAGGGAAATTTGTTAAAGATCCTCACCAATTTGTCACTATGCCACCCCGAGTCCTTGAAATGAAAAAAGAACTTTTTGAGAAAATTAGAAAGATAAAAAATGAAATTTCAGAAAAATCTTCCCTAAATAAAGTTTACAGAGACCGGGTCTCTGATGGTTTCAAAATAGGAGTGGTTAGTTCAGGAATTTCTTTCTTGTATGTAATGGAGGCATTGAGAGAGCTTAATTTAAATGTCCCGGTTTTGAAATTAGAATCCTTTTATCCTTTACCAGAGAAAAAAATAAAAAATTTCATCAAGAATCTTAAAAAAGTATTAATAGTCGAAGAACTTGAGCCTTATATAGAAAGAGAAGTTACAAGATTCGCTAAAGTCGCTAACCCAAAACTTCAAATTTTTGGTAGAAACTTATTACCAGAGATTGGAGAGTTAAAACCAGAAATTGTTCTCCGAGCCATTGCTAAAATTACTAACAGAAAATTGAAAATTGAAAATTCAATAAAAATTAAAAATTTAAAATTAAAAATTCCTCGCCGGACTCCCCAGCTCTGTCCTGGTTGTCCTTACTGGTTAGTCTTCTCGGGAATAAAAACTGCCTTAAAAGAGATGAATTTATCAGAAAAAGATGTAGTTTTTGGAGGAGAGATTGGCTGTTATATGTTAGCAGGCGTAGCTCCCCATTTTCTCCAAGATTATCTTTATTGTATGGGATCAGATGTAGGGATAGCTCATGGAATTAAAAAAGCCACTAAAAATAAACAAAAAATTATCGCTTTTGTTGGAGACTCCTCTTTTTTTCATGCTGGGATTCCTGCTTTAATCAATGCTGTCCATAACAAATCCAACCCCCTAATTATAATTCTGGATAATGGAACTACGGCAATGACCGGTCATCAACCCCATCCCGGTATTTCCAGAACCGGGATGGGAGAGGAGGGACCAAAAATAAAAATTGAGGAAGTTGTCAGAGCTTGTGGGGTTAAAAATCTTAAAGTCATCGATCAAGGAAATCAAAAAGAGTTTATAAACAAAATTAAAGAATTTTTACAAAAAAAAGAAGTTTCTGTCATCATCGCCCAAAGGCCTTGTGTATTTGTTAAATAAAATTTTATGGAAAAAGATTTTAATATTATTATCTCAGGTGTTGGAGGGCAGGGGATTATTACTTTGACTCGGATTTTGGCTGAAGCAGCTTTGATTGAGGGTAAAGATATTAAGACCTCAGAACTTCACGGGCTCAGTCAGCGGGGTGGTTCGGTTGAAACCCATATTCGGTTTGGGAAGGAAGTTTACTCCCCCTTAGTCAGGCAGGCTGGGGCGGATTTGGTTATTTCCCTTGAAGCTCAGGAAGCTTTGAAATCCTGTTATTATGGGTCAAGAAAGAGAACTGTATTTTTAGTTAATGATTTTATTAAACCAATTTTTGGCGCAAAAAATACCCTTCCCAGTAAACAAATTCAAAAGGAACTTGAAAAATTTTCTAAAAGAGTTCTTTTTATTCCAGCTTCCCAAATTGTTAAAGAAAAATTAGGTAAAGAAGTTCTAGCTGGTGTTTCTCTTTTGGGATATGCTGCTTTCAAAAAATTAATTCCTCTAACTCCTACCTCAATTTTAAAAGCAATCAGGAAAGTTGTTCCAGAAAAATATCTCCAGATAAACAAAAAAGCATTTAATTTAGCAAAAAGGATATGAAAGTAGTTATTGCAGCAGCCGGGAAGGGCACGCGGATGCTTCATTTAACCCGCAATAGACCAAAACATCTGATTAAGGTTTTAGGAAAACCTTTTTTGGTTTATCTTCTGGATAATCTCTTGAAAGCCGGTTATAAAGATTTAATTTTAGTCGTTGGGTATCGGGCAGAATTGTTTGGAGATTTTTTAAAAAAATACAATTATAACGAAGTCAAACTCGTTAATCAGTATGAAGTTTTAGGAAATAAAAATAAAGCAGGTGGGACTTTATGTCCTATTAAATGTGTCCGAGATATTATTGGTAAGGAAAATTTTTTAGCTGTTTACGGTGACAATCTTTATTCAGTGAAAGATCTCCGAGCTTTTAACATCAGCGACAATTACAATTATGTTGCTGGATTCTGGCACCAGCACCCAGAAAAGTATGGAGTATTAGTAACTAATAATAGCTTTTTGGAGAAAATCGTCGAGAAGCCAAAAAAGTTTGTGGGTAATTTAATAAATACCGGGCTTTATAAGTTTACTCCCGAAATCTTTGAGAAAATTCCCGAAGTTAAACTTTCTTCAAGAGGAGAGTATGAATTGACTGATGCTATTAACCTTTTGGCTAAAGAAAGAAAAGTAAAAGTCAGAAAAATTCAGGATTACTGGTTAGATTTTGGTAATCCAGCCGATATTTTAAAACTTTCTAAATTCTTAAAGAGCCAGCGAGCTTAATTTCAATATAGTTTAAAATGGACTTAGTAATTTTTGAACAATTAAATGCTTATCTTCTTCACTATGTCTGGTTTGATGCGATAATTATCTTTTTGGCTGATTACCTCCCCTATATTTTGGGAGCGAGTATTTTTCTATTTCTTTTGATTAATTTGAAGAAATACTGGCCTCTGGTAATAAAAGGGTTGGTAGCAGGAGCGTTAGCTAGGTTCGGGATTACTGAATTGATCCGTTTTTTTTGGCCAAGGCCCCGACCCTTTCTGGAGAGAAGCGTTAATTTATTGGTGGCTGAAGTAAATCATCCTGCTTTTCCTTCGGGTCACGCTGCTTTCTTTTTTGCTTTATCTTTTATAGTTTTTCTTTACAACAAAAAAGCTGGCCTTTTATTTTTTATAGCCAGCAGTTTAATCTGCTTAGGGCGAGTGATAGTTGGTCTCCATTGGCCTTCTGACATCCTAGCGGGAGTAGCAGTCGGGCTTGTTTCCGGCTGGTTGATTCAGAGAATTTTTCGATTTTAATTTTGTATCTTCTACTTTTACCATTCTCTCTTTAAGATCTACAGCTTGAGGATTTAGTTTTTCTTTTAGGAATTCAAAAGTTTTTTTACCGTCACCTTCTTCTCTACAGCTGTAAAGATAAAAGACCAAAGAATTGTATTCCGGATAAGTATGAATGGCAGCATGAGATTCAGCTAACAACACACAGACTGTATAACCTCGAGGTTGGAATTTGTAATCAGCTATTTCTAAAATTTTAAAATTATCCCTTCTTAAACCTTCCAAAAGGAGGGTTTTTAATTTTTCTCCATCATTCAAAATCTTCTCTGATAAACCATACATCACGCAGGAAATTTCGTTTCCAATTGGACTAGATTTAAAAACCATAAGCCAACAATCATTTGAATTTTTAGAAATTTTTAGCATTGAAAGTGCCGGAGGAGGGACTCGAACCCTCAAGGGCCGAAGCCCACAGCATTTTGAGTGCTGCGTGTTTTCCAGTTTCACCACTCCGGCTTAATCTTTTCCATTTTATCACTAAATTTTCTTAATTCAACTTTTTGTTTTCTTTTTATCTTCAATATTTATCCACTTGGCTTCAGTAATTCTTTGAGGCCATTTTTGTTTAAGCTCTTTTAAATTTAAACAGTCAATTTTATGAATCGAAGCTCCTTCTCCTTTAGTGATAAAGGCAGAAATCTTCTCTCCCGGTTGAGGGGAGCAACACTTACTCAATTTTACTGAAATTCCTACTTGACCTCCAATAAGAATTTTTGGTTTTCTTTCCTTTCTTATTGGTAATATTTTTTTAATTAGCGATATGTTTTCTTTAAAGGACTTCTTCCTTGGTTTTTCTGGAGAAAAACCATAGGCTTTTTGTAAGAAATTTTTTATCTTTGAGCGAGCTTTTGCTGTTTTTACAAATCTTAGCCAATCAGAGGAAGGGGTTTTGTTTTTATTGGTTAAAATTTCAACGGTTTCACTGGTTTTCAAAACATAATTTAAAGGAACTAGTTTGCCATTAACTTTTGCTCCATCACAATGGTCACCAATTTCAGTGTGAACGGCATAAGCAAAATCAACTGCTGTAGCTCCTTTAGGCAGGTTAAATATATCTCCTTTTGGGGTAAAGACAAAAACTCTGTCTTTAAATAATTCAGATTCTAACAGAGAAGCGACTTTCTTTGGATCCTTTAATTCTTCTCGCCATTTTCTTAATTGGTCCATCCAGTAGAATTGATACTTATAAGTTCGTTGGGGAATCCTTTCTTTGTAGCCTAAATGAGCAGCAACACCATATTCTGCTTCTTTATGCATTTCTTCGGTTTTAATTTGAATTTCCAAGGGAGTTTTACAGAAAGGACAATCTACAGTAGTATGGAGAGACCGATAGCCATTTGGTTTTGGGGAGGCGATATAATCTTTAATCCTTCCTGGCAAAGGCGCCCAAGAATGGTGAATTATTCCCAAACTCCGATAGCAACTTTCAATATCTGGCACAATAACTCTTAAAGCAACCAAATCATAGATTTTTTCAATCTCCATATTATATCTCAGGAGTTTCTGGTACAAAGAGAAATAATGCTTGGCTCGAGCATGGATATCTTTCACCTTAATTTCATTTTCGTTTAGCATTTTCATTAAGTAAGGCTTTGCTTTTTCGGCCTGTTTTTTTCTTTCTAAGTATGCTGTTTTTAATGAATGGCGTAACCATTTGTATTGTTTAGGATAAAGGCGGGGGAAAGCTAAGTCCTCAAGTTGACCTTTTACTTCTCCCATTCCTACCCCATAAGCCAGAGGAGCTAAAATTTCCAAGGCCTCAATACTTTTTTTCCGCTGATAATCTTTCTTTTGATAACTTTCAGGGAAACTTTCCAAATTTCTCATCTCATCTAATCGCCCCGCCAAAAGCACAAAGATAGGCCTTAGGTCACGAGTTAAAGCAAAAATCATTCTTCTCAAATTTTCAGCTTGGACGTCTAAAAAGATCTTTTGCCATTTTTTAATTGATTTTGGTTTGAAACTCTTTTTTGAGGCAAAAAGTTCTCTTAATCGGTTTGCTTTCTTTATGATGTTTAAAATCTCTTTTTTCGATTCAGAAGGAAAATCTTCAGCAGTTTCTAAGGGTTCTGGAAAATGATGCAAAATTCCACCAGCTAAGGTTTCTTCATCAATCACCCCCATCTCTCTTAGAATTAAACCGGTTCGTAAAGAATGAGAAAAAAGAAACTCATCTGGTTTTGAATTTTTCCGAAGAATTCTTAAAGAGTTCTCAATTATTTGAGGGTTTTTAATTCCTTGTTTAATTTTGGGGATGAGATTCTGTTCTATTTTCATTTTTTTGGAAGGGTTTTGTGAATTTGCATTTTGGGAAATTACTACAACCATAGAATTTTCCAAATTTGCTCCATCTTATAACTAAAGACCCTCCACATTCTGGACAGATTTCTTCAGTTTTTTCCACCAAGTCCTCTTTTGAGATTTCTCGATATTTCTGATTTAAATTTTTCTCAAAAGGCTGATAAAAATTCTTAAGAGTTTGAATCCAGTTTTCTTTTCCTTGGGCAATTTTATCTAATTCTTCTTCCATTCGGGCAGTAAATTTGATATCCACTATTTTTGGAAAGTGTTGAACCAAAAGATCGGTGACTAACTTTCCTATTTCAGTTGGTCGGAATTTTCTATTTTTATTCTTTTGAACATAATTTCTTCTCTGAATGGTATCTAGGATAGGAGCATAAGTTGAGGGCCGACCAATCCCTTCTTTTTCTAAAGTTTTGATTAAAGTAGCTTCAGAATATCTGGGTGGAGGTTGAGTGAAGTGTTGAGAGGGAATAAGTTTTTTCAAATCCAATATCTCATTTTTCTCCAGAGGTGGCAAAAAAACCTCCTCATATTTAACGGGATAAATTTTTAAAAAACCATCAAATTTCAAAATTTGACCAGTAGCTCGGAACAAATACCTCTTAGCGGAGATATCGACTTGGGAGTAATCAAAGCGACTTTGAGACATTTGAGAAGCCATAAATCTCCGCCAAATTAAATCATATAGCCGATAATGCTGGTCATCTAATTTCGCTTGAAGCTTTAGATCTTCGGGAGTTCTGTTTGGATAAGTCGGTCTTATTGCCTCATGAGCTTCTTGGACTCTTCCTCGGGCTTTGTAGATTCTGGGAAAACCTGGCCAATAATCCTTGCCATAGTTTTCTAGGATAAACTTTTTGGCTGCTCCGAGACTCATTTTTGATAGGTTTAAAGAATCAGTCCGGTGATAGGTAATAAATCCTCGCTCATAAAGATTTTGAGCAATAAGCATTGTTTTTTTAGCAGAAAATCTTAATCTTCGCCAGGCCTCTTGCTGGAGCGTGGAGGTGGTAAAAGGAGGTAGGGGATTTCTTTTTATTTCTTTCTTTTCAATGTTGATTACTCTATACTCGGCATCTTTCAAATCTTTGACAATCGTCTCAGCTTTCTCTTTTGATTTAATTCCAAGCTTTGGAATTACTTTATTATCTTTTTTTATCAAACCCGCTTTAAACTCAGATTTGACATCTAAGATATGGTTTTGACATTTGACATTTGATATTTGACATTTCTTCAGCAGTGCTTCAATTGTCCAATATTCTTGGGGTCGGAAATTTTCGATTTCTCTCTCTCTTTCTACCACTAATCTCACCGCTACCGATTGCACTCTTCCAGCTGACAACCCTTTAGTTACTTTTTTCCACAAAAATGGGGAAAGTTTATAACCAACCAATCTATCCAGAATTCTTCTTGCTTGTTGAGCATTAACCAGATTCATATCAATTTTTCTTGGATTTTTCAGAGCTTCCTCAATAGCTTCTTTGGTGATTTCATGAAAAACAATTCTTTGATAAGGTTTTTTGCCATTTAAGTTTAAAACCTCAGCTAAATGCCAAGCAATAGATTCTCCTTCTCTATCTTCATCAGTAGCAAGTATCGCCAATTTAGCTTTTTCCAAACTCTTTTTTAATTCTGCTACTCTTTCCCTTGCTTTTTTTGGGATAACATATTTTGGTTTGAAGTTATTTTCTACCTCTACCCCTAACTGGGTTCTTGGGAGATCGCGAATATGTCCATAGGAAGAACGGACCAGATATTCTGACCCTAAAAACCCTTGGAGAGTTCTAGATTTAGTTGGTGACTCAACAATAACGAGTTTCATAATGATCAATTTTCAATAACCAATTTTCAAAGATTCAATTTTCAAACGGATTGATTAATTTAATTGAAAATTGGAAAATTGATATTTGATTGAAAATTGGAAATTGTAAATTGGAAATTAGCGCGAGAGCGCGTACACATTTCCTCCTAAGCTTTTTACTTTCCCCTCGATTTCCATCAAGCTCAAAGTAGCAGAAACTATTTGAGGGGACAAGTTTGTTTTTTCAACAATTTTATCAATAGTCAAATTTCCTTCCTCTAAAACTTTTAAAATTAAATTTTTCTCTACTGTTTCTCCTATTATCGGTTTCTTGCTTAGTTTTGGTAAATTTAATTCTGCTAAAATATCGTCAGCATTTTCCACTAATTTTGCCTCTTTTTTAATTAAAAAATGGGGGCCTTGCGAATTTTTGGAATGGAGAGGACCGGGCACAGCAAAAACCTTTCTCTCTTGTTTTTTGGCCCAATTGGCTGTGATTAGAGCGCCAGATTTTAATTTTGCTTCAACCACCAAAACTCCCAAACTAATTCCAGAGATTATTCTATTTCTCTGAGGAAAGGTAAAATTCGTTCCTCGAGTACCAGGTGGATATTCGGAAATTAAACATCCTCCTGATTTTAAAATTTTTTTGGCAAGTTTCAAATTCTCTTGAGGATAAATACTTTTTTCATCAAGGCCAGTTCCCAAAACAGCAATTGTTCTACCACCTGCTTCCAAAGCTCCTTTGTGGGCCATTGTATCAATTCCTCTAGCCATTCCAGAAACAATAGTTAAGCCAGCTTCAGCCAAATCTCGAGCTATTGAAAAAGCGATTTCTTTCCCGTAATCAGAAGCTCGGCGCGTTCCGACAATGCCCAAGCAGGTCTCATTTTCCAACAATTTCCCCCGAAAATAAAGAATTTTTGGGGGATCAGGAATCTTCTTTAAAATTTCAGGATAAAGATCGTCATTTATATTAGCTGTTTTTATTTCCCAAGAAAAAAGAGAATTCATTCCTTTAATTTAACTATTTTAGCCCGCTGTATCAACCCTGAACAAACCATCTTAGAAATAACTACCATGGCTGTTACTTCAAAGAAGAAAATTTAAAGAGGAGAAGTTTTTAGTTTTTCAATTGCTTGAGATAGCATCTGGCAGTAAAGGTTGAGCCCGATCTTGTTAATGTTCCCTGATTGTTCTTTGCCCAAGATATTTCCGGCCCCTCGAATTTCCAAATCTCTTAAAGCAATTTTGTAACCAGAACCAAGTTCCTCAGCTTCTTTTAGAGCTTTTAATCGTTTTTTAGCCAAAGGTGAGAGTTTTCCTCGTGGGTATAAAAAATAAGCGAAACTCTGAATATAACTTCTTCCTATCCTCCCTCTAATTTGATAGGCCTGACTGAGCCCCAATTTGGTAGCATTATCAACGATTAAGGTATTCACTTTTGGTAAATCCAAACCATTTTCGATAATTGTTGTTGCTAACAAGACATTGAATTTCCCTTTTTGGAAATTATTCATTATTTTAATCATTTCTTTTTCTTTTAACCTGCCGTGCAAAATTCCAATTTTGGCCTCAGTTTTTAATTCCTCTAAAAATTTCTTAAAAGCGGGAATAGTCTCAATTCGGTTGTGTAGGAAATAAACTTGGCCTCCTCTTTTAAGTTCAAATTCGATTGCTTTTTTAATAATATCTTTTTTGAAAGGCAAAACAAATGTCTTTACAGCTTTTCTCCCTTCTGGTGGGGTTTGGATTAAACTAATATTTTTTAAAGAACTTAAAGCCATATACAAAGTTCTGGGGATAGGAGTTGCTGAAAGCGATAGAATATCAATTTCTGGTTTTAGTTTTCTCAGTTTTTCTTTTTGTCTGACACCAAATTTTTGTTCATCGTCAATTATTAAAAGGCCTAAATTTTTAAAATTTACATCTTTACCAAGAATTCGGTGAGTGCCAATTAAGATATCGATTTTCCCTTCCCTTAATTCTTTAATAGTCTTTCCTTGTAAAGTTTTTGATTGTAATCTTGAAAGGATTTCAACTTTAAAAGGAAGATTTTTTAATCTTTCTTTGAAAGTTTGGAAATGTTGGTTAGCTAAAATTGTTGTTGGGCAAATTAGAGCAACTTGTCTCCCATTTTCAGCCACCCTAACAGCTGTCCTCAGAGCAACTTCGGTTTTACCAAAACCAACATCCCCACACAGTAATCTATCCATTGGTTTTGGCTTTTCTAGATCTCTTGAGATATCTTTTAAGCTCTCAACTTGATCAGGGGTTAAAAGATAAGGAAAAGTTGAATCTAAACTCTCTGAGATTTCTTTTTGGAGGTAAGGAGCTCGAGTAGCTATTTCTTTTTTGGCAAACAAAGCCAAAAGTTCTCTAGCAAATTTTTCAGTTTCCTCTTTTATTCTTCTTTTTGTTCTTTCCCATAAACTACTTCCTAATCTGGAAAGTTTAGGGGTTCGAAAACCAATATATCTGGTTAGCTTTCGTTCAAGACCAAGGGGAACGTATAATTTATCGCCTCCGCCATATTCTAAAACATAATATTTTTTCAACAATTCCCTACGATCGTAGGGAATTGTTGAATAGCCGATGAACTTACCGACTCCGTGATCTAAGTGGACTAAGTAATCTCCCAGTTTTAATCCTCGCAAGTCAGAAAAAATCTTTTGTGACTTCAACTTCTTCTTTAATAACTCTTTCTGCCCTTTTTCATCTTTGACTTCAATATTTAGTTTCTCTATGTTTTCAATTTTATTTCCTAGAAAGTCAAATCTTACTGGGAAATTCTGGTTTATTGGAAAAACGTCAACTACACCTCCTCTTTGAGAGAATTCTCCAGGTTCAGAAACCCGGAAAACTTTCTCATAACCCATTTCATCTAGTTTTCTTAAGAATTCTGAAAGGACAATTTTCTGATCTTTTTCTAAAAATAGAGTATTCTCTTGCCAAAAAGATTGGGTTTTCCTGGTTTTTAAAATCTTTGTTAAATTCTCCTCAAACCAAAAATTCTCCCTCTCTAAAAAATAGGGAGTGAGGCTGACTATTAAAACCTGATTTACTCGCTCCTCAGTTGACAAACTCATTCTAATTTTTTATTATATGAAACATAAATAAACTTGTCAAAATCACCTTAACAATCGAACAAAACGAAAGGAGAAAAAAATGGAAAGATCGAGAGAAAAGTTTGGTATTAAATTACCCCCAGGTTTTCGACTGAAGAAAGAAAAAAGTTTTATCCATTTATATTATCAGAAAGACCATATAGGAGTTTTTAACGGAAGGAAGGCAAATCCTGATGAAATTAAATGGGCAGCTGAAAATTATTTGAAATTTTACAGTACTAAAAAATTAAATAAGGGAGGAAAAAGATAAAATGAAAGTAAACTGGAAGAAAGCAGGAATATTTATAGGAGTAATAATTGGGGTGTTTTGTTTGTTAAATCTACTTCCTCTCTCCACACCAAAAGATTTCAATGAGAATTCTTATACTTTTAGAAGATTAGAGATAAAAAAATCCACCCTGGAGGAGCTTCGACATGGTTATTGGATTGGTTTTCAGAGAATCGATGATGTCCTAGTGATAGTGGGAATGAAACCAGAGAAGTTAATTATTTATATTTATAGAGGGAGGAAAAAATGAGAGAGTCTACAATTCAGATTATAGGAAAGGAGAATTTTTTAAAAATCTGTAAGAAGTTTTTCTTAAATAAAAGAGAAATTGAAGTACTTCGGAATCTTTTTGAAAAATGGGATAGGATTTCAGAACCAATTGGCTCGCTAGAAAGAGAGGCAAAAAAGTTAATTGAAGGTGCTGAAGAACTTGTAAAAATTCCTGAGGAGAGAAGGGATAGATTTTTAGCCGCCCTTTCGGAAGTAAGTAGACTTTATGCTATCCTAGGAAAAGAACGGCATTAGGGCCAAGATGAATTACTCCTCTTACCCCTTTTTTATTGGTTGAAAATTTCTTTGGCGGTGATCCAAAAGCGATCATCGCCTTTTTTTGTTCTTAGCCAGTACCACCATTCGTCGCTCCACTTCTCCTGCCTTCGGCAGGCGCTCACTTTGTTCGCTTCGTTTCGCTCCTTAGAAACCCACGGTTTCTAACGTCCCGCTTTCAGCGGGACTGTTTTCCTACACAGGGGAGAATTCTTCTCCCCCGACCCCCTTCTGAGAATGGTGCCACTGGCTTATTTGGTTTTTACGGATTACTAAATAATTCCTTAGCCTCATTCCAGAACTGACTATTATTTTGCTTAGTTTTAAGCCAGTACCACCATTCAGCGCCCCATAGGTAAATTTCATCCAGCCCGGTTTTTTTGGCAAACTCAACATTCTTTTCTAGATCTTCTGGACTAAAATATT
>CAYQJC010000004.1:0-27441 GCA_964417825.1 uncultured Candidatus Saccharibacteria bacterium
CTTAACTCGATATCTCTTACCACTGTGAACCCCCTCCATCAAATACCCAATTATCGACTCAATTAATTTGTCCGTCAGTATTGTTTCCTCACTTGAAATATTCATTCCTGCCTCCTCTCAATCTTTATTAATTTTATCCTAAGTCCGGCTTCTTTAGCTTTTCTTGCTAAAGCTGTACTACTTGCCAAATTCACACATTTCTTTACCTGCTCTTCATTAAAGATGCCTATCCTGTACAATTGGCGAGCTAACCAGATTAGAAACCGACCTCGAAAACCCAACCATTCCCAACCTAAAGTATACCAAATAGCTTTATCTATCTTTCTTTCCATTTTAAAGAACCTCCTTTAATTTGATTTTTCTTTTTACCAGAATAAAAGATAATTGTCAAGGAAAATAAAAAGGCCTGTTAGAAAAATTTCCTAACAGGTTCCCTTTACTCTTCACCTTTGTTTCATTACCACCTTTACTCAACTTTCACCTCAGTGAAAATTTGCTGGCGCGGGCGATGGGATTTGAACCCACGATCTCCGCCGTGACAGGGCGGCGCTTTAAGCCACTAAGCTACGCCCGCAATATTTAGTAATTAGTTGATGAGTTGAAAGGTCGCGACGGCCGTACTCATTTACTAATTTAGGTGCCGATGGGAGGATTCGAACCTCCGACCTCCGGCTTATGAAGCCGTTGCTCTAACCACTGAGCTACACCGGCAATGTTTAGCAATTAGTTGATGAGTTTATGAGTAGATGAGTTATAAAGATTTAATTAAGCCGTTGATCATTTTTGAAAGTTCTATGATTTCTAAGCGGAATTTTTTATAATCACCCTCATCAATTAAATTTAATCCAAAACAAATTTCTAATAAAGGTATGTATTCAAACAATGAAGTGCGACTTATTTTATAAAAATTAATTCTTTCTTTAACCGACTTCCTTCCTGATCCTTCAGCGAGATTTAATGGAATTGAAATCGTTGCTCCTATTAGTTGGTCTCTTATTCTCGAAAATTTTATTGGAAAATTACTTGCTATCTTACACATCTTCTTTGTAAATTCGAGACTTCTCTTGTATAATTTTAATTTCTCAAAAAAGAATTCATCGCTCATAAACTCATTTACTCATCAACTAATCTACTAATCGTGTTGCGGGGCCGGGATTTGCACCCGGGTCTCCAGGTTATGAGCCTGGCAAGGTACTACTCCTCCACCCCGCTTCATTTGTCAATGTATAGTAGTTTATAATCTTACACTAAATCTAAACTAAAATCAACCTCTAAAAAACTCGGAGATCGCGAAAACTTCTCTCAAAAACATTTATTAATTCTTCAGCTTTTTCTCTGCTTAGTTTATAATCGGGATCGCGAATGATATCCTGACAAACTTGATGAGCTGCAAGCAACTGAGTTAAATTAGAAACATCGCTCTCGGTTAATCTTTTTAACCTATCTTCAATAGTGCCGATACCGAGTCCAGTTTTTTTCAAAACTTCATCTAACATTTTATTCGCTTCAATCAAACCAATTTTCCAATAGGTTGAGCTTTTTCCTTTTTCAACTTTTTTCTTAATTTTATTCCACCGTCTTAGCCATTTCTTCTGCCCAAAACCCTTAAAACGAGAAAGATCCTCTAAATCCTCTAAGAAAGTGTCTCTGAGATAACTTGTCTTAGAAAGGAAAAAGATAATACCAAAAATGAATATAATCGAAACGATAATAAAAATCACTTTTAAAGGGAACAACATCTCCTGAATACGAGAAGAAAGAATAATTTGATACACCTCTCTGGCTCTCTCTAAAAGTTGCTCAAAATTATAGATTTCTGGTATCATATAATTTTTCTAAAAATTCTCCAATTTTGAAAATTTCTTTTTCTGAGAAAGATTTTCCAATTATCTGGAGACCTACTGGTAATTTCCCAACTTTTCCGCAAGGCAAAGAGAGAGCTGGCAAGCCCGCTAAATTAACCGATACAGTAAAAATATCAGAGAGATACATCTTCAAAGGATCTTCAATCCTTTCTCCTATCTTGAAAGGAAGGAAAGGAGAAGTAGGAGTCAAAATAAAATTCACTTTTTTGAAAGCTTTATCGAAATCTTGTTTAACTAAAGTTCTCACTTTTTGAGCTCTCAGATAATAAGCTTCATAATAACCAGCTGACAAAGCGTAAGTTCCAAGCATTATTCTCCTTTTTACTTCCTCGCCAAATCCTTCTGCTCTCGTTTTAAAATAAACGTCCAACAGCTTTGAGTTTTGAGTTTTGAGTTTTGAGTTTTCATATGACATTCCATACTTTATCCCATCGTATCTGGCCAGATTGCTGCTTGCTTCTGATGGAGCGATAATATAATAGCAAGCTAAGGCGTATTTAGTGTGAGCTAAAGAGATTTCTTCAATCTTAGCCCCCTCTTTTTCTATTTTCTTAATTGCTCCTTCTATTACCTCTCTCACCTCAGGAGCAATACCTTCGGTAAAATACTCTTTAGGAACGCCGATCACTAAATTACCGAGTGACTGAGTGATTGAATGATCGAGTGGTTGAGTTTCAACACTTGTTGAGTCACGAGGATCTTTTCCTTTGATCGCATTAAAAACTATCTCACAGTCTTCAACTGTGTTAGTTATTGGCCCAATTTGATCCAAAGAAGAAGCAAAAGCAATTAAACCATAACGAGAAACAGCTCCGTAAGTTGGTTTAAGCCCCACCACTCCACAAAAACAAGCCGGCTGACGAATCGAACCGCCAGTATCAGAACCGAGCGCAAAACAACATTCTCCTGCCTTAACGGCTGCGGCTGATCCCCCAGAGGAACCTCCCGGAACTCTCGTTAGGTCATTAGGATTTCGAGTTTTTTTGAAAGCTGAGTGTTCAGTGGAAGAACCCATTGCAAACTCATCAAGATTGGTTTTCCCCAAAATAATCACTTTTTGCTCTCTTAATTTTTCAACACAAGTAGCGCTATAGGGAGACAAATAGTTCTCTAAGATTTTAGAACCAGCAGTACATTTTAAGCCTTCTACTAAAATATTGTCTTTAATGGCAGCTGGAATGCCAGTTAAGATGGAAAGTTCTTGGTTTTGAGCAATCATCTTATCAACCTCTTTAGCTTGATTTAGGGCTAACTCTTCACTCACTATCAGAAAAGCTCCGATCTCTTTATCCTGGGATCTTATCCTTTCCAAATAAGCTTGGGTTATTTCTTGAGCCGAAAATTTTCTTTCTTTTAATCCTTGGTGAATTTCACTGATTGTTAAACCTTCAGTTTCGATCATAAAAATTGAGAATTATTCCAGTATCCCTTTAACCTTAATATGCCTTTTTTCTTTCATCGGTGCCTGAGTTATCATTTTATCAACTCTCTCTGGTTTCTCTTCTTTAACTTTATCTTCCCGCGTTACATTCTCAATTGGAGTTGAATGAAATGTTGGTGTTATTTTAGAAATATCAATCTCTTCTAGTAACTTAATATAATCTAAAACTGAAGTAAGGGTTGTTTGCATCTTCTCTATTTCTTCCTTCTTCAACCCTAACCTTGCTAATTTAGCTACCTGTTGAACTTGTTCTTTATTTATCATAATTTTAAATTTAAATCTCGATTATGATTTTTGAGTTTTAGATTTACTTTGGTATCTCCCCAGTTTGGGTTTGGCTTAAAACTTCTCTTAATTCATCGAGGTTCTCCAAAACAACTCCTCCACCTCGAGCAACGGCAGTGAGAGGATCTTCAATAATTTTAACTGGCATTTTGGTTACTTGGCGTAGTAAACTATCAAGCTTTTTTAATAAAGCCCCTCCTCCAGTGAGATGAATTCCATCGGTCATTACATCACTAAGTAGTTCGGGAGGAGTTTCTTCAATAGTTGCTTTAACCGCTTCCGTTATCTGATTTAGTGATTTTTCCATGGCTCGACGAACATCCTCGGAAGTAATTATTATTTCTTCAGGCAGGCCGCTAATTAAATTCCTTCCTCTTAAAGGGGCTTCTTTCTTCTCTCGTAAAGGTAAAGCTGCTCCAATACTGATTTTAATTTCCTCAGCTGATCTTTCCCCGATTAAGAGTTTATATTTTTGTTGAACATATTGGATTATGTCTTCTGAAAGTTTGTCGCCAGCGATTGGTAAACTCTTTGAAGTCACTATTCCTCCTAAAGAAATTACTGCTATTTCGGTGGTCCCTCCACCGATGTCGATCAGAAAATTCCCTTTCGGTTCTTGAATAGGCATCCTCGCTCCAATAGCAGCAGCAATTGGTTCTTCGATTAAAAATACTTCTCTAGCCCCCGCTGATTTTGCTGCGTCCTCAACTGCTTTCTTTTCCACCTCAGTTACCCCGCAAGGAATTCCTACAATTATTCTTGGCCAAGCACCGAAGATAAACTTTTTTTGATGAGCTCGATTAATAAAATATCTTAGCATTTGTTCTGTTACTTCAAAATCCGAAACTACTCCTCGGACCAACGGCCTTATTGCTTGGATATGGGCTGGTGTTCTGCCAACCATTTTTTTAGCTTCCTCTCCAATAGCTAAAACTTGGCCAGTCTTCTGGTTTATTGCTACCACCGAAGGCTCGTTAATAACAATTCCCTTCCCTCTAACATAAACTAAGGAAGTTGCTGTACCCAAATCAATAGCAATATCTTCAGTAAAATAGGATAGAAGTTTGTTAAACATAGTGATAAAAATCCAAAGCTCAAATATTAAATGTCAAATCAAATCCAAAGCTCAAATATTAAAAATAATGTTTTGGATTTTGGATTTTGAGTTTGACTTGGCATCTGGATTTTGTCATTTGGATTTAAAGAAGCTAGCCAGTTTTCTAATCTCCACTAACTTTGTTTTCTTCTGGTTCCTTCTTTTCACTTCCACCGAGTTCCTTTTCAAGGTCCTCTCACTTACCACAACTCTATAAGGTATTCCGATTAGGTCAGCATCAGCGAATTTCTCACCCGCCGATTTGTCCTCTCTGTCATCATATAATACTTCAAATCCTTCCTTTTGTAAAAAGCTCAACACTTTTTGACAGGTTTTTTTAATTTCTCTATCCACTTTTCTTTTGCCACTTAATAAACTTAGTAAATGAAAATCAAAGGGTGACACTTCTTTTGGCCAAATTATCCCTTTCTCATCGTGATAAACTTCAACAATAGCTCCCATTGTTCGAGAAATTCCAATCCCATAACAACCCATTATTATCGGCTTTTTTTTACCATCTTTATCTTGAAAGAAAGCTCCTATTGCTTGAGAATATTTAGTACCCAAAGGAAAGATATTCCCTACTTCTATTGACTTACCCTCTTTCAAGGGTTTTTTGCAAAGAGGGCATTTATCTCCTGGTTTAAATTTGGTAATTTCTTTATTTTGAGCGAAATGTAAACTCTCACAATAAATTATTCGGTCTTCTCCTCCTTCGGCTAAAACTTGAAATTCGTGAGTTACCCCTTCAGTAAACCCTACTCCGGAAGCTTCCGTCAGTATAACTTGGAACCCGCATCGATGAAAAATTTTGAAATAAGCTTCCTTAACTCTCTCGTAATAATTTTCAAAATCTTTTTGGTTAGAATGGAAACTGTAAAGATCTTTCATCGGAAACTCTCTACCACGTAAAAGGCCACTCCGAGCTCTTGGTTCTTTCCGAAATTTTGTTTGAATCTGATAAATATAAAGAGGTAAATCTTCAAAGGAACTAATGTAATTCTTAACAATGTTAGTAATCATCTCCTCGTGAGTTGGTCCCAATCCTACTTCCCCATTCCCTTTTGTTTTGTACATTACCTTTCCTGTTCCTTTATCCCATCGTCCAGTCCGTAACCAAAGCTCTTTTGGTTGAAGAACAGTCATCAAAACCTCCTGACCAGAAATTCTCTCTATTTCTTCTCTAATTACTTTCTCGATTTTCCTTAAAACTCGGAGCCCCAAGGGTAAGAAAGTGTACACCCCCGCCATTTCCTTGTGAACAAAACCTCCTCTCTGTAACAAGATTGCGTTGATACTTTTTTCTCCACGTGGTTTTTCCTTTTTTGTTTTGCTAAAAAGTTGGGATTGTCGCATAGCTTAAAGTAATCTCATAATATCTTTTATAGTGATAAAAATCATTAATAAAATTAAAGCAAAGAAAAAAACAGCCGTAATTTTCTGTTCAATTAATTGAGGAACAGGCTTTTTTCTTATTCCTTCAATAGCTAAAAACAAAAGTTTTCCTCCATCTAGAGCAGGAATTGGTAGAATATTGAAAAAAGCCAACCAAATTGAGATTATTGCTATAAACATCAGAAAGTTATCAACTCCCACTTTTAAAGCCTGACTCATTAATTCGCCCAAGCCTACTATGCCAACCATTCTTACCCCAGTAACTTTTTCCCCTTGAATGGCTTTACTGAGAGTTTTAACCAAGAAAACTGGCAACTGAATGGTTTGTTGAGCTGTGACCAACAACCCTTGCTGAGGAGCGCGGAACCAAGGGTATTTTAGTTTGACTACTCGAGCCAAGAGAATACCTATTGGACCCTCATCCTTTGGAGGAGAAATTCGAGGAACTAATTTCACATCAAAAATCTTATCTCCTCTCTTCACGGTCATAACGATATTCCTACCTAAGTTCTTGTTAATAAATTCTTGCACCTGTCTCATTTCAGTGATTTCTTTAATCTCTGATTCTTGACTTTTAATTTTGAGGATCGTCTCCCCTCCTCTTAATCCAGCCAAGTCAGCTGGTGAATTTTCCGCTATTCCCACAATTTGGACTTTAGCACTTTTGATATTCGGATTAAACTCATCAGAAACTGCAGTTGGTAATCCCCAAGTGCTAGCTAGAAAACTAAAAATTAAAAAAGCAATAATCCAGAATGAAACTACTCCGCCCAAAACAATCAACATCCTCTGCCAAATTGGCTTTTGAGAGAAACTACTGGGATCATCCACTCTTTTTTCTTCGCCTAAAATTTTAACAAAAGCACCAAATGGTAGAAGGTTAAAAGAATATACGGTCCCCCTAATTTTCTTTCCAAAAATTCTTGGTGGATATCCAATGCCAAATTCCTCCACCTTCACTCCAAACTTCTTTGCCATCAAAAAATGCCCAAGTTCATGGAGGATTAACAGCCCAATTATGGTAAAGAAAACAACTACAATAGTCAAAAACATAATAAAGAAGAATAGTGCTTAGCTGATTATTTCTTTCTTTTTGTTTTCAACCAGATCTTCCAGTTTCTCGCGATATTCTCTCACCACTTCTTCCAATTTATCTTTACCTCGATATTTATCATCTTCTCTAATCTCTCCTGTCTTAAATCCTTCTTGAATCTCTCTCCAGGCTTTGTCTCGAACTCGACGAATCTCTTGAAAAGACTCTTCTTTTTTCTGGTTGAGAATTTGTATCAAATTTTTTCTAGTTTCTTCACTTAAAGGAGGAGAGGTGAGATAAATTTTATTGTCTTCTATCCTCGTGCTCAATCCTAAATTCTCTCTCTCAATTGCTCTGATAACTTCATCGATATAACTTTTATCCCAAAGCTGCAAACAGATTTCTCTAAAGGAAGGATTGGAAATTGCCCCAAGTTGTTTCAGAAGTAATCGTTGACCAAAACATTCAACTTCAATATTCTCAATTAGGGCTCCTGTCAAGCGGCCGGCTCGGATTTTTTGAATTTCAGATTTGAAATTATCAATTATGGATTGAAGATTCGGTTTTAATTTTTCAATAATTTGGTTATAGTCCATTTTTCTATTATAGAACGAGGAGGTAAATTCTGGAAACAATTTATAGCATCAACATTAGTGTCTCCAAGGCTAATCGGGGATCAAGATTTGTGGTGGTTAGTAAAAACTTTATTTTTCCAACTAACTCAATTCTTTTTTTAATTTCTAAAGTTTTCCCATCGCTGAGATTACTCGTGAGCTTAAGGTGTTCTAAAAAGGATTTTCTTAGATATCGCTCGAGGTTCTGGAGAAATAAAGATAAATCGAAATTTTCTTTTTCTTTAGCGAAAAAATCTTTGACAAAACGAAATCTCTGAGAAAGATCAGCCATCAATATTCTCTCAATTTCTTTAAATCCCTTTTGGACTTCGAAAAGTCTTCGGGGACTATTTAAAAAATTTATTACCCAACCCGGTTTTCCCTCAGAAAATTCAACAATTTTTTGAATTTGATGATCGGAAATTTTTTCTTTAAAATAAGACCTTATCTCTTCATCTTTCAAGGGGTAAAATTTCAGAATTTCGGACCTCGAACGAACTGTTTCAAATAACATTTCGGGAAAGGGGGTAATAAGAAAGAAAATAACTCTGCCGGGCGGATCTTCCAAGGTTTTTAGAAGACAATTTTGGGCACTTGCATTTAAGGTGTGAGCTTCATCAATAATCACCGATTTAAAACGAGAAACTTGGGACCGAAAGGTTAGAATTCTCTGTAAATCTCTAATTTGAGAGATCTGAATTTCTCCTAACCTCCCTTTCTGGCTTTCTCTCCTTTCTTTAGGCTGAACCAAGATGAGATCTGGATGTCTCCCTTTTTCAATCAAGTTACAAGTAAAACATTTTCGACAAGGCCTTTTGAAAAAATTTTTTTCTTGGCAATTTAAAAGCTTGATAAACTCCAAAGCTACTCTTTTTTTTCCTAAAGAATCTGGGCCAGCAAATAAAAAACTCTGAGGAATCTCATTATTTTTTGCTATTCTTCTTAGAAACTCCCATTGAGTTTTATGGCCAATAATCATAATTATCTTTTGGTCATTACGCTTCTTTTATAAACATCCAAATTTTCAAGAACTATTCCTGTTCCTTTAACCACACAATAAAGAGGCTCTTCTGCTACAAAACAAGGCACACCAGTTTGCTTGGCAATAAGCTGATCGAGTCCTCTCAATAAAGCTCCTCCTCCAGAAAGAACCATACCCTTGTTCATAATGTCAGCTGAAAGTTCCGGAGGGGTTTCTCGCAAAACCTGCTCCACTGCTACAATAATTTCTCCACAGACATCATTGATAGCTCTAGCTACTTCGTTTGAAGAAACTTTAATATTCCGAGGAAGTCCAGTAATTAAATCTCTTCCCTTTATCTCGTAAAATTCTTCTTTTTTTTGAGGAAAGGCTCTACCTATTTTTATCTTTATCTCCTCAGCTGATTGGCTACCTACTGCTAAATTATATTCTTTTTTAATAAATTCAGCTATCCTCTCATCCATTTTATCTCCCGCTACCCTTAGAGAATAAGAAGAAACAATTCCACCAAGAGAAATTACTGCAATTTCTGAAGTTCCCCCTCCAATATCAATGATCATATTCCCCTGACAAGAATTTATAGGAATTCCTGCTCCGATTGCTGCCAATATTGGCTCTTTAGCCACAAAGGCTGCTTTTGCCCCGGCTGCCATTGCTGCCTCAATAACTGCTCGCCTCTCAGTTGAGGTGGACCCTACCGGTACAGAGATCACTAATTCTGGTTTGAAAAGAGGAAATTTTCCCTGAGCTTTCTGAATGAAATATTTTAACATCGCTTGAGTGACTCGATAATCAGCGATAACTCCATTTTTAAGTGGTCGATAAACTCTAATTGACTCAGGGGTCCGACCGATCATTGATTTTGCTTCAGCTCCTACTGCTAAAATTTTATTTTCTGGTTTGGAAACTGCAACTACTGAGGGTTCGTTCAAAACTATCCCCTTTTTAGGAACAAAAACCAGGGAATTGCAAGTTCCAAGATCAATTGCCATTTTGGTAACAAACATGTTTAGAAAAATTATCAATTTTCAAGTACCAATTTTCAATGAATTTTCAATAACCAAATTTTCAAACCTTGTTTATTCTTGTTTGAAAATTAAATCATTGGAAATTAAAACCTCCAGTAAAAATTCTAACTCTCTACTCTCTTAATACTCGCTCCAAGCTTCTGTAATCTTTCTTCTATTTTCTCATAGCCTCTATCTATTTGTTCAATATTTTCGATGGTGGTGATACCTTGAGCCATTAATCCCGCTACGATCAAACTTGCTCCTGCTCTTATATCCCAAGACTCAATGGTGACTCCCTGAAGAGGGGTGGGGCCGAAAACAAAAGCTCGATGAGGATCAACAATTTCAATATCAGCCCCCATCTTTCTTAACTCCTGAGTATAATTTAATCTGTTTTCATATAAGGGATCATGGATTAGGCTCTTCCCTTCTGCCTGGGTTAAAAGAGGAACCACCAGAGGCAAAAGGTCGGTTGGAAAACCAGGATAAGGCAAAGCTTGAACCTTAATTGGTTTAAAACTATTTTGACCAAAAACTTCAATTGAATTTTCTTTTATTTCAAATCTAACCCCGGTTTCTTTGAGCTTTTGTAAAAAAATATCCAAATGGTTGACTCGGGCATTTTTTATCTTTATTTGATTATTATTTAGCGCTCCGATCGCAATGAATGTTCCTCCCTCCAGATGATCAGGGATAACTTTGTGTTCAGCGCCATTTAATTTTTTAACTCCTTCAATTTTCAAAGTGTGGGAGGGTACTCTTTCTATTTTAGCACCCATTTTGTTGAGCAAGTCTATTAAATCTTGGACTTGAGGTTCTACTGCTGCTCCTTTTATAATTGTTGTTCCTTCAGTCAGAGTGGAAGCCATTATCAGATTTTCAGTGGCCGTGACGCTAAATTCTGGTAAAACAATCTTTTTACCTTGAAGCTTCTCCCTTTTAAACAAATAAAAATCACCATCCTTTTCAATTTCTGCTCCCAACTCTTCCAAAACTTGGAGATGGGTGGTAATAGGTCTGAAACCTATTCTATCACCACCTGGTCTTGAGATTTTGAATTCCTTAAATCTGGGCAAAAGAGCGCCTATAAGAAGGACAGAAATTCTTGATTTGGAAACTTTTTCGGGAGAGATTTTTTGAGGATCAATTTTATCTCCGGCTTTAATTCGCACCCTTCTTTCTCCTTGCCATTCCACTTCTACTCCCATCTCTTTTAGAATTTCCAACTGATTTAGAATATCATCGACCAAGGGGAGGTTATCTAAAATTATCTCTTCGTCAGTTAATAAAGAGGCAGCTAATAAGGCACCAGCAGCATTCTTTGATCCTTTAATCTCAACCTCTCCTTCCAATTTCTTCCCACCCTCAATAACAAATTTTTCACCAGACATAACTATAATTCAATTTACTCTAAATCTAAAAATTTATCAAGCGAAATCCCCAGCCTTAACAAGTCCAGATTTATTCAGAACTTTATTAATTTCTCTTCTAATTCAAGGATATTTTTAATTCATTCTGAGAGATAAGATTTGGCAAAGAAAGAATTTTAATTTACAATTAAAAGAAGTATGCGAAAAAGAACCAGAAGAATTCTTTTTATTTCGATGGTCGCTATCCTTACTTTATTAACTCCTTGGTTAATTTTAAGAAGTCAAGGAATTCGCTTTGATTTTCAGCAAAAAAAATTTGTTAAAACGGGTGGAATCTTTGTGAGTGTCCTAAATCCAAAAGTAGAAATCTATTTAGATGGAAAATTTAAAAAAACCACTAATTTTATATCTAATTCAATTTTTATTAAAAATCTCTTGCCCCGTTGTTACAAGATTGAATTAAAAAAACCAGGCTATTTTTCTTGGCAAAAAAAATTAGAAGTTAAGGAGGGTTTAGTAACCGAAGCTAAAGATATTATTCTTTTTAAAAAGAACCAACGCTTTGAAGTTTTAGATAAAAATATTGAAGATTTCCTTGCTTCAGAAGAGAGTTATGAATTTTTAGTGAAGAAAAATAAAGAGAATGTTCAACAATATCTATTAATTAATCGTTTAAATGGGCAGAAAAAAATGATTTTTCAGACATCAAGTGAAACTGAGATCTTAGATTGGGACCCAATTAACCAACAGATTCTTTTAGAAAAAGAGAATAAAAAAGGTAAAAAATTTTTCCTAATTGACTACAGTAATTCCCAAAATTCTCAAGTGGTTGATTTTTCCTTGCCCTCAGAGGTAAAAAAAATAACTCTTCATCCCCTAGCCAGAAAGGTGGTTTTATTTTTAAGAGATAATAAAATTTTTAAAAAAGATTTAACTTCAAAAAATCTTGAAGAAAATATCTTTCTTACCGACGTAATCTGGTTTAAATCAAAAAGAAACAATCTATATTGGCTAAATTCTTCGGGATTTTTAATAAAATCGAATTGGGATTTAAAGAAAAAGGAGTTTTTAAATGATATCCCCCTTTCTTTAAAAAAAGAGAGAGGATTCAGCTTGGGAATTTTGAAAGGTGCTATATTTTTAAGAAATGAGCAAAAACTTTTTCGGTTAAATTCTCAAAAGGAATTTGAAGAAATTTTTGATTCTCTGGATGGATTTACGATCTCTCCTGATTTGATGAAACTAGCTTTTTGGGGTAAAGGAGAAATTTGGATTTTTGATGAAGGAAAAAAATTCTTGACCCGATTCTCTCAAAATCCAAAAAATTTATTCTGGATCAACAACCACTATCTTATTTTCAGCTCAGGAGAGGAAATAAAAATAATTGAAACTGACATCAGGAATGACCTTAATATTTTTACTCTAAAACAAGCAAAAAATCCCACTATTTTTTATAGTAGGATTAATAAAAAATTGTATTTGTTAAGCGATAGTACCTTATTATTTAGTTCGGAGAAATTAGTGCCTTAATAAAATTTAACTTCCTTCTTGAAAATCCTCTCCAATTTGTTTTTTAAATTCTTGCCAGGTTATCTCCCTCTTACCAATTAAATCGCAGATCTCCCGAAATTGACAGTACTTACATTGCCAATTTCCCGGATAATCTGGGAGAGGCTGGGGAACAATATCAGAATCAATCTTCTTCTTTAGTTCTCTAAATTGATTAAGGAGCTTTGAGCATAAATTTCGGTCGTAATTTACAATAAATTCTTTAAGGTCTTGGTTATCTTTATTGACATACAATAAGATTCCTTTGGGAATCTGGAAGAAATGGAGATAAAGCTGAAGTTGATTTACATTTTCTTCTTTCGGAGCTTCCAATCTCTCGAAAATCATACTGTTTATACTTTTTATATCTAAAACATAAAGTTCATTATTAATGCTCAATATTGCATCCGCTCTGCCCGAAATCATTTCCTGAGGGGGTATATCAAGCTCACCAGCCACCACTCGAACTTCTCTCGCTCCAAATAAAGCTCTCATAATAAAATAGTGATATAAATCCCCATGATCAAACATTCTCAAAACTCTTGCCTCTAATTCTCTTTTAGGAGCTTTTTTAAATTTAAAAAAAGTAGCCCGAGAACACTTTCCTGCATCAGTGATATAGAAGTGAGTTTGAGTTCTTTCTTTATTCTTATCTAAATAAAATTTGTCAATTAATTCTTTAAGCATAATGGAACTAGAGAGAGTTAACCGCAGCAGGATCCATTGAAAGAGGGGCTAACACCGCTCTTTAAAAACTCTGCTCTTACTCCAAATTATATGAGATTTGGAGGAATGTTCTACCGGGAATTTATTAGCTAAACTTTATCTCTTCGACCATTGGGGAGCTCGTCGAGCTCGCTTTAATCCTGGTTTCTTTCTTTCGCGCATTCGGGGATCTCTAGTTAAAAGTCCTGCTTTCCTCAATCTTTTTCGGAAGTACGGGTTGAGAATTACTAAAGCTCGAGCAATGCCTAGGCGAATTGCTTCTGCTTGGGCATTAAGACCCCCTCCTTTTACTTTAGCTGAAATTCCGAATTTGCCCAAACAGTTTATCTTCTCTAATGGCTCTTCAACTTTTTTCTGGAGATAAAGAATAGGAAAATATTCTTGATAAGGTTTTTCGTTAATCAAAATTTCTTTTTTTCCTTGAGTAAAAATTCGAACTCGGGAAGTGGCTGTTTTTCGCCTACCAACTGCCTCAATATACCTTTCTTTCTTCTCTTTCTTCGCTTCTCCCTTTTTAGTCTCTTTCTTTTTAACTTTGGGTTTCTTTTCCTCTTTTGATGTTTTTTTTGTTTTTCCTTTAGTTTTGGCCATCTTCTTATTTAAATTTTAATCTCTTAATCATTTTTTTTCTCAGTTTATTTTTTGGCAACATTCCCCATACTGCTTTTTTTAAAACCTCTTTTGGGTTTTTTTTAAAAAGGGTCTCTAGGGTTATCGATTTCAATCCACCGGGGTAACCAGAATGACGGTAATATACTTTCTGTTTCATCTTTTTCCCAGTCAGTTTCATTTTCTCCACATTTTCAATAACTACAAAATCTCCTCCATTCTTGTAGGGAACAAAACTTGGTTTGTGCTTCCCTCGTAAAAGTTTAGCAATCTCAGTAGCTAACCTGCCCAAGGGCTTGCCATTAGCATCGATTGTGTGAGTTTTCCGCTCCATAATTAAATTTCTCGATTGATTGATTACGAATTGCGAATTAACGAATTTATTTAATCCTTTAATTCGTTAATGCGTTAATATTTAATCATTTTATTAATTCAATAATTGCCATTTTCGCTCCGTCTGATTTCCGGGGTCCGAGTTTTATAACCCGAGTATAGCCCCCTTTCTTTTCTTTATATCGAGGACCAATCTCTTCTATTAGCTTTTTAACAATATTTTTTGGAAAAAATCTAAGTAAATAGCGTCTTTGAGCCAAACCACCTTTTTTGCTTTTAGTAATAAACTTCTCAGCAAATCTTTTCAGTTCTTTAGCTTTTGCCTCAGTAGTTTTAATTTTCTCTCGAGAAAAAAGTTGGACAGCAAGTCCTTTTAACAAAGCTTCTCGCTGAGCTTTTGGACGATGAAATTTTCTACCTTTTTTTCTCTTTCGCATAAGAGGGTTATTCCTTTAATTCTAACTTGAATTTCTTTAATACTTTCTTTATCTCTTCAACTCCTCGCTCTCCTAATCCTTCCAAAGACATTAAATCATTTGCTGATTTCTTTAAGATCCCTCCAATCGTTTTGATATTGTTTTTAATTAAAGCATTTTTAGTTCTTTGGGAAATTTTCAAATCTTCAACTTTTATCCTTTTAACTTCCTCTTTTTTACTTTTCTCTTCTTTTCGGCTTTCTTTTTCAGTTTTTATTTTCTTCTCAGTTGGTTTTTCAAATGACTGAGAGAACAAAGAAAAATGACTAAGAAGTATTTCTGAGGCTTGCTTTAAAGCCTCACTTGGAGAAAGGGTTCCGTCCGTCTCAATTTCTATTCTTAATCTATCAAAATCAGTTCGCTTACCCACTCGCATATTTTCTACCGAAAAACTTACTCTCCGGACCGGAGTAAAAATGGCATCAATTGGAATCACCCCTATCTCTTTTTTCCTAATCTCTCTTCTCTCTACCGGTTCATACCCCACTCCTTTCTCTACTTGAATTTCTAAATTTAAAGCAGCCGATGATTTAGTTAAAGTGGCAATATGAGTATCAGGGTTTACAATTTCAAGCTGAGAAGGCAATTTAAAATCTTTGCCCTTCACTTCTTTTTCTCCTCGGACTGATAAAGTCGCAGTCTGAGGTTCTTGAGTAAAAATTCTAAATCTCAATTTTTTTAGATTAAGAATAATCATCACTACATCTTCAAGAACTCCGGGAATAGTTGAAAATTCGTGAGAGACTCCTCTTATCTTCACTTGGGTAACTGCTGCCCCCTCAAGAGAAGAAAGTAAAACCCGTCTCAGGGTATTCCCAATCGTTACCCCATATCCTGGGTATAATCCTTCGATTTCGAATATAGCAGTATTTTGTTTTTCTTGAATAATTTTTGGTTTTGATGGTAGTGGAATCATATGGTTATTATCGTAAGCCATAAATAGCCAATCGTAAATAGAAGCTAGTGAAAAAATTACGGTTTACGATTGACGATTTACGGTTTACCTATTATCGTGAGTAAAATTCGAAGATGGCTGAAATATCCACTGGCACTCCCACGTCTTGTTTTGTCGGTTCTCCGATCAGTTCACCTTCTAATTTGTTCTTATCAAGCTTGAGCCAAGTTGGTGGCTGATAATTTTTCAAAGTCACCGAAAGATTTTTTATCAATGTCTTTTTCTTTTTAGTCTCGCGGATGGAAATTTTATCTCCTTTTTTGAGTTCAAAAGAAGGAATATTAACCGGTTTTGAGTTTACCAAAAAATAACCATGAGAAACAAGCTGCCTTGCTTCTTTCCTTGATTTAGCAAAACCTAGTTTGTAAACCACATTGTCGAGGCGCTTCTCCAGTTTTCTAATCAATAATAATCCAGCATCTTCCACTTTTTCTCGGCCTTTTAAGATATTCTTCACATAATTTCTGAATTGGGTTTCTGAAAGATTATAATAGTGTCTTAATCTCTGCTTCTCTGCTAACTCCCAACCATATTCACTCCCAGAACTTTTTCTTCTTTTTTTTCTAGCACCAGGCGGATAAGCTTTTTTTATCATGGGGCATTTAGGAGAAAAACATTTTTCTCCTTTCAAAAACAGCTTTTGCCCTAATCTCCGACAGATTTTACAAACATTATTAGAAGACATAATATTAATCTATAAGTCTAATGCTAATTTATCAATTCGAATAATTATTTGTCGCATTTGAATACCTCGTAGATTAATAGCCCCTTATGCTCTTCTTGGTTTTCGAGGCCGACAGCCATTGTGAGGAATAGGAGTAATATCTCGAATCTTCAGGATTTCTATTCCCTGATTAGTTAGAGTTCTTAAAGCGGTATCTCTTCCTCCGCCGATTCCTTTTACGAAAACCTCGACTTCTCTTATTTTCAATTTATTACAAGCATTTCCTATTGCCTGAGCCACTTGAGAGGCAGCATAAGAAGTTCCTTTCTTTGTTCCCTTAAACCCGATGTTGCCAGCACTCCGCCAGACCAGAACATTTCCTTTTTCATCGGTTAAAGTAATTATAGTATTATTGTAAGTCGAATTAATATAAACTCTCCCCTTTTTGACTACTTTTGAGGGATGAACCTTGATTTCTTTCTGAAGTTTCTTTTCGACTTTCTCTTTTTCCTCTAAGATCTCTTTTTCTGTTTTTTTAATTATTCGCTTTTTACCCATATTTTCTGCTCCGCAAAAGAAACTCTAAATTCTAAGCACTAAATCCTAAATAAATTCTAAATGTCTTGAATTTTTGATTTTGGGCTTTGGATTTATTTAGAAATTAGGATTTAGGATTTAACTACTTGGGTGCCGGTGGTGGTTTTCTACCTGAACCTACAGTTCTTCTGATATTTCCCCTAATTGTTCTCGTGTTTTTTCTGGTTTTTTGCCCTCGAACCGGCAAGCCTTTAATATGACGGATTCCTCTCCAACATTTAATTTCTTTTAACCTTTTAATATTGGCCATTATCTCTCTTCTTAATTCCCCTTCTATTTTAAAATTCTCTTCGATAATTTTCCTGAGTTTGTTTATCTCTTCTTCGGTCAAATCTTTTGCTTTTTTTGCTGGGTTAATTCCCGCTTGAGCTAAAATTTTTGCAGCCGAAGATTTCCCTATTCCATAGATATAGGTTAAAGCAATAGGAATTCGTTTATTTTCGGGGATATTAACTCCGGCAATTCTTGGCATTATTTACTAATGAGTTTATGAGTACGTTCACTGACGCTCACTTTAGTGAAGGAGAAAAAATCTCATAAATCCAAATTCATTAACTCATAAACTCATCAACTAATAAACTAATTCTTATTTTCCTTGTCTCTGTTTATGCTTAGGATTCTCGCAAATAACATAAATTCGTCCTTTCCTTCGGACGATTTTACATTTCTTACAAATCTTTTTTACTGAGGGTCTAACTTTCATAAACTATCAACGAATATCTGATCGGTTACGAATTTGTGAATATTCATAAAAAATCGTATTAAATTCCTCATTCTCTTATTTAAGCCGATAAATTATCCTTCCTCTTCTCTCATCATAAGGACCCATCTCAACTAAAACTTTATCTCCCGGCAAAACTTTTATTCGATGAATTCTCAATTTCCCTCCAAGATGAGCTAAGACCTCTCGGCCGTCATCCAGCTTGACTTTAAATAAAAGAGAGGGCAATGCTTCAATCACCTGGCCTTTTTCTCTAATTTTTTTCTCTTTCATCAATTACAATTAATTAAAATAGCAAAATTAATTTAAAAAGTCAATCCCTTCAACCTCCTTCGATTTTTCTTATTGATGATATTTTTCTTCCCTAGTGCAAAATTCTTTAGAAAGTTAATTCGATATTAATCCTCTCTATGTTCTTGGGAGCTTTTTTCACCCAGAAAGGCCAAAACTCCATCTTAACTTCTTTTATCTGAGGATAAACAGCTGAGACAAGTTCTTCGATTCGATCTTTCGACTCTCCTTTTATCTTTTCTACTATCAGGTCTGGAGAAATTTTTTGATAAACTTCCCCTTTGATTCTAAGGTCTAGAAAAACTCTTCCGGTTTCTCCCTCTATGATGGTACTTTTCACTAACGGATCTAAATTTAAACTTGCTCGGTACAGTTCTTTCCTAGGAGGAAGTTTTTCGGAAAGAAACTTTATAGCAAAATCTTCCAGGTCAGAAAGCCTAAAAGCAATTCCTTTCATTCTCATTCTTCCTTGACAGTTAAATTCTGAAAGCTGATCTCCTGGTTTAGCAAAACATTTAATCTGAAAATTCTCCTCTACTGTTGCTTCTTTTTTCAATTCAAATCCAGAGGGGAGACTATCTTTTAAAGAGCTTAGAAGAAGTTCTCGGAGAGAATCGTGAAGCTTTTTTTCAGCTTTTTTTAAATCATCTTCGGTTATTTTTTTAACTTCTTTTCTAAAACCACCTTTCATTTTCTCTTCCGATTCAGCCCATATCGTGTAATAAAAAGCTGTTCCAGCTAATCCAGGAACTGAAAATTTGGAAGGTCCAATATTATATTCCTCTCCAGCTTCTTGGGCTATCACCTCAACATCCTTGTAGCTCGGGATAATATTTCCTCCCTCCTTCTTTGCTGGAGGTAGATAAATCTTTTCTGGCGTTCTAAAAATTTTTCCACCCTCTGAAGAAAGAAAACGAGTCCTTGCTCTCAGGGTCAAGGGAGTGGGAGGATCATGAGTATTATAGACCCGAATAACTCCTTTAGCTTTGCTTTCTTCAAAATCTTTTCCAGAAGATTGGAAAGTTGCCCATTTTTCTTTCTCTTGAGTAAAAATTCTTCCAGAAATAATTTTTTCTTGAAAATCCATTGCTTGTTGAGAGGTATTAACTTCTAAGGTCTGTTGATATTCAACCAATTCAGTCTTAGGAGTCAAAGAGAGAGTCAGCTTTGATTGAAAAAAAGTCAAAATCGCTATTACCACTATCCCTATTGCCAAGATTGAGAATATAAAAATCAACTTTTTTCTTGGAAGTTTGGAGGTGGATTCTTTTAAATCCCTCTTGGGAGCAGAAGAAAAATCTTTTGGTGGTGAGATATCAATAATTTTTTTAGTCATAACTTAATTTATTCAAAAAGTAAAAGTATTATTTTGGGTAAAAGCTAATAAAAGTGTAGGGACCTCCCTGGCCGAAAAAACAAATTTAGTTTTATTTCTCAATGGAATATCGTTTGAGTCTAAACCTTCTATTTCAAAATTTTCTTTCTCGACTATTTTTCTTAGTTGAGGTAACAAGCTACCTCCTCCAAAAAAAGAAACTTTTTGGGGGAGAGCAATAAAACTTTTATTTTTCCCTCTTAAAGTTTTGAAGAAAGTTTTCCCCCAATCCTCAATCACTGGGGAGATAATTTTCTCTATTTCTTTTCTCGCTGAACCAGTTAATTGATTCCCAGTCATTCTTTGCTTCAGGTTCTCGGCTTCTGCCTCAGTAGTTTTAAGATTATTAGTAATGGCTTTAGTAAAATCGTAACCACCCATCGGAAATTCATTTATTGAATCAAGTCCCTTTTTGAAGACGAAAATCTGAGTGGTTCTTCCTCCTATGTCAACGAAAATTCGGTTTTCAATATTTTTTTTCTTTGTTAATTTAATTAATCCTTCTACTTCATGGAAGATTAAAGGCTTTTTCAATCCCAGCGAAGTTAGAATGGATTTAAGAAATTTGAGGTCTTTTTCAAAAGCGAAGACGATGAGAATCTTAAAATTTAATTTTTTTCCTCGCAAGCCCAATAAACTTGGAACAGGATATCCTGAAATTTTCTTTTCAATAATTTTCTTTTTTATTATCTCCACCCTCGTTGTTTGTTGGTGTTTTTTCTGAATCTTTTCCAAAAAATTATTCTCTTGATTTAAAATACTTTGATATATTTCCTCCTCCTCAGCTTTCCCTATCTTTTTTTCTGCCTTTTTTCTTTGAAAAGAAAGATCAAATACTTCTGTTTTTAGAATTTCAGGAAACCCTCCAACTATTGAGGTTAAATCAGGCGTCTTATTGAAGGAACTTAAATCTCTAAATGTTTTCTTAGCAGCCTCTTTAACAATGTCTGATTCAAAATCTCGGGCAGTGAAAACTCCAAACTTCTTTATTTCTTCAGCTCCAAATTTTTTTATAACAATTGCCTTCTCTTCTTTCTCAAGAATCAAACCTTTAATCGAGCTCTGGCCGAAATCTAAAACAAGATATTTATCTTTTCTCTTAAAAAAGTTAAAAAAGTTTATCATTGTTATTATAGCATAAGAAAAATTATTTTAGAATCGCCTTAATTCGTCTTATTCCTTTACCAGAGGATTCTTCTTTCTGAATCTTAAACTCTCCAAGCTCTTTGGTATTCTTTACATGAGGGCCAGCGCAAATCTCTTTAGAAAAAGGTTTTCCTCCAGAATCAGCAGGATTGATAATTGAATAAACTTTTACTTTCTCTGGATATTTTTCTTTGAAAAAGGCTAAAGCTCCTGATCTTAGAGCTTCTTCCAAGGGCATCTCTTCCATCTTTACCTCAAGCCCTTCTTTTATTTTCTGGTTAACTAAATCTTCAACTTCTTTAAGTTCTTGATCGGTCAATTTTCTATTAAAACTGAAGTCAAACCGCAATCTTTCTGCTGTAATATCTGAACCCATTTGTTTTACCTCCGGACCTAAAATTTTTCTTAAAGCAGCTTGCAAAAGATGAGTGGCGGTGTGAAGCTTGGTAATCCTGGCTTTCTCTTCTTGGTCCTTAATTTTATCTATTCCTAATCCACCAAATTTCCTTTCAGCTCCCTTTCGTGAGATTTTTTGGTGTTCTTGAAAAGCTCGATCAAAATCTTCCTTTTTTAATTCAAAACCCTTTTCACTGGCAATCTCTTGAGTCATCTCTAAAGGAAAGCCATAAGTTTCATAAAGAAAAAATGCTTCTTCTCCTTCAATAATTTTTGGCAGATTCTTTCTTAATTTTTTTTCAATCAACTTTTGAAGATAACGAGTACCGTCCTTTAATGCTCGGGCAAACTTTTCTTTTTCCTTCTCAATCACAATTAAAATATCATTTTCCTTACCATTTAACTCAGGGTAAATTTTCCCATATTTTTCAATCAGCCATTTCACTGCTTCAACTTCCCAATTTTCTTTCAATTCTAAATTTCTACTTATCCGTTGGATTCTTCTTAGAACCCGTCTTAAAACATAACCCCGATCTAAATTGCTTGGAATAACTCCTTCGGCAATTAAAAAACAAACTCCTCTTAAATGGTCAGCAATGATTCGGAACTCTCGTTTTTGCTGAAAGTATTTTCTGGCTGACTTCTTCTCAATTTGTTCAATCATTGGCCAGAAAAGGTCTGTTTCATAATCGGAATCTTTACTGTCTAAAACACTCACCAATCTCTCAAAACCAACTCCGGTATCCACATTCCTCTGGGGCAATTTCTCATAAACATAAGATTTGACATTTGACATTTGAGCTTTGAGCTTTCTTTGGTATTCCATAAAAACTAAGTTCCATAGTTCCACAAATCTCTCACATCTTCCACAATTCGGCCCGCAATCAGGCTCTCCACAGCCAAACCTCTCTCCTCTATCATAGTGAATTTCAGAACAAGGTCCACAGGGACCAGTCTCTCCCACCGGCCCCCAAAAATTCTCTGACATTCCAAACTCCTTTATTCTATCTCTAGGAATTCCATTTTCCTGCCAGATCCTTAAAGATTCATTATCTGGTGGGATACCTTCATCTCCCTTAAAAACTGTTGCCCAGATTCTATTTCTCTCTAGTCCTAAAACATCGCAAAAAAATTCTAAAGCCAATTTAATTGCTCTCTCTTTAAAATAGCCGGTTTTTGGATCCTCCCCTACTGACCAATTCCCCAACATCTCAAAAAAAGTATGGTGGGTAGCATCACCCACTTTATCAATATCTCCAGTCCGAAAACACTTCTGGCAAGAAGCTAAGTGCCTGGTACCAAAGTCCTTAAGAACATCTTTTTTCCCTTCTAAATACAAACTCAGCTGTTGCATACCAGCTGAAGTGAAAAGAGAAGTTGAATCTTGAGGTAAAAGAGAACTAGAAGGAATAATCTTATGATTCTTTTTTCTAAAAAAATCTAAAAATTTTTTCCTAATCTCCTCTGAAGTCATAATTTCTTTTAATGCCTATCTCTCATCATTTTATTTATTTGGGTAAATTGCCATTAAGAAAATCTATCAGCAACCACTGAAGCAGCAAAGGCCTCGGGTTTTATTTTTGCTTCAAACCCATTGCTTTTTATTAATCCAACTACTTCTTTTATCATATCTCGGGTTGATCCCCCTGGTCCAATGTCAGCATGAATATATTGAAATTGATAATTTAAAGGAGTTTGAGAATTCTCAAATTTTCTCCTCAATGCTTCTCTGAATCTTAAGCCAAGTTCGCAAGATAAAAACACCTCTTCTAAAATTCTTTGATGCCAGTCATAGAATTTCTTTTTCTTGTGAGGTGAATATCGAATTCTAGCCAAGAAAAATCTTCCTCCATGACCTTTCTTTAGCACCACCACTGCCACCGGGAAAGCTGGTCTTTCGTCCGAAGAAGAATCACAGCCAACTACTACTTCATAAGACTTGGTAGGATCTTCATTTATATAATCAAAAACTTCCTCAACTGCTTTTTGGAAATTGAGTTTGCCTCGGGTTGGATTATAAAAATGAAGTTTCTTGTTAATATTAAGATTCATGATTCCGATTATATCACGGATTAAATCACCGATCAAGCCACTTGGAAGTTTCTTTTTGGTCCTAAACTTGAGCCTTTCAAATGCTTCTTATTATATTCAGAAATTCCTTTGGTTTTAAAGAAGCACCTCCAATTAATAGACCATTAATTTCCTCCTCTTGGAGGTACTGCTTAGCATTCTTGCTGTTAACACTTCCCCCATAAAGAATTGGGACTCTCGCTGAGTTTTTTTTACCAAAAAGCTGGAAGATAAGTTTCCGGATGAACAAAGCAGCGGTGGTAGCATCTTCTGGAAGACAGGGATTTCCTGAACCAATTGCCCAAATTGGTTCATAAGCTATAACAACTTTTTCTATCTTAGATTTTGATATTCCTTCTAAACCCTTTCTAATTTGTTTCTCTAAAATTTTAAAGGTTTCTCCTTTCTCTCGTTGAGCTTGACTCTCTCCAATACATAAAATAGGTCGAAGGCCAAAATCTAAAGTCTTTTTTAGTTTTTTGGCAATCATTTCATTGGTTTCTTGGAATATTTGCCTCCTTTCAGAGTGGCCAATAATCACATACTTTATTTTTAAATCCTTTAACATTTTTACTGAAATCTCTCCAGTAAAAGCTCCTTTCTCTTCCCAAAAGCAATCTTGAGCTCCTAGGTTAAATCTTGAATCTCTAATCTTAAATCCCTGAAGGTAAACAAAGGGTGGACAAATCACAATATCGGCTTTTTTAATGTTTCTTAAACCTCTTTTTAAAGAATTAAAAAGCTGCTTAGCTTCTTTTAAAGTAGTGGGATTACACTTCCAGTTTGCAACAATTAAAGGTTTCATCTTTTTATTGTTTACTGTTTACGTAAGTACTCTGCAGCCTTTTCTGGTTCAATCGTAGAGATTTCAATCCCAACACCAAATTCAAACCCAGCTTGGATAGCCGTTCTTGGTAGAATTTCAAAATGCCAGTGATAATGAGAGTAATCTTTACCATCACAAGGGGCAGTTCTTAAAAAGAAATTATAAGAGAACTCGCCCAAAGCTCCTCGTAATTTTTTCAAGGCAACCTGAAAGGCCTCAGCTAGAGCCATTTTTTGTTTATCATTTGCTCTTTCAAAATAACTTAAATGTTCTTTGGGATAAATTCTAACCTGGAAAGCCATTCTTGAAGCAAAAGGGCATAAAGCCAAAAAATCTTCATTTTCAAAAACAATTCTTGCTCCCGTCTCCTTATCCCATCTTATCATTTCGCAATGAATACACTTTTGATGATAATCCCAATATCTCCTTGAGCCAATCAGGCTATTTTGGATATCAGGATCGGTTACCGGGATAGCCATTATTTGAGAGTGAGGATGGCTGATCGAGGCCCCCGCTTCAGAACCATGATTATGAAAGATGGAGACATAATTCACAAACTTTTCGTTCATCAATTCCAAATATCTTTCCTGATATGCATCAAGCACCTCTTTTATCTCTTTAACTGAAAATTGAGACATATCTCGAGAATGGTCTCGGGTTACCACTACTTCGTGAAAACCAACTCCATCCATAATTTGATAGGGACCTTCGGCTCTTTCTCTCAAACTTTCACCGGGGACAACAGCTGGAAATTTATTAGGAATTACTACTAAAGTCCAGTTTTTTGGGAGTTTTTTAGCTCCTTCTATTTTTTTACCGCGGACAAAAATTAAAGTTGGCTTCTCACCATCTTTCCCTATTTGACAGAAAGGACAAGTCTCTTTTGGCTCCTCTAGTATTTCTTTCTTTTCTTTTTTGAAAGTTTCGGGCCTTTTCGCCCTGCCAGTAGCAATAACTACCCAATCTTTGCTAACGATGTCGAACCTTAATTCAGATGGAAATTTTGATTTTTCCTTAGGATCCATATTTTCCCCTTAAAAGATTCCATCTTATCTTAAGCAGATCGATTCCCATTTTAAAAGTGTTTGATAATTTCACTTTGGTCTTTGGATCATTTTTCCAGTGGACTGGAATTTCTTTTACTCTGTAGCCCAATCTTTTAGCAATTACTAACACTTCAACATCAAAAGAGAACCCAAGAATTCTAATTCTGGGGAAAATATCTTCAGCTGCTTTTCTGGTAAACATCTTAAATCCACATTGAGAATCCAAGATATTCCATGTGCCGCAAATTAAATGGGTAAGAAAACGAAAACTTTTCCCAAGTAGTACCCGCCGCCACCAGGGCTGAGGAGGATCAAGAACTGCTCCTTTTATATCTCTTGAGCCAATAACAACATCGTATCCCTGCTCAAACCAGGGCCACATTTTCTCTATCTGATCAATCGAGGTTGAATTATCAGCATCAGTAAAAATCCGATAAGCTCCTTTCCCTTCTAGCACTCCTTGCCTTACTGCATAACCTTTCCCATGATTTTCTTTATTTTCAATCAATCTTAAATTTCTAATTTCTGGTATCATTTCTCTAACTACTTCCCCGGTTCTATCTTTGGACCCATCACTAACCACAATAATTTCTGAATCATAAGATTGCTGAGAGAGATACTCAGCAATCTCCTGTAGGGTCTTTGGTAATCTTTCCTCTTCATTATAAGCTGGAATGATAACGGATAATTTCATATTGCTCTATTGCTTTATTGTTAAATTGTTTCTCTATTATAACAAATATAAAAATAAAATAAAAAGAGGAGACAAATTTTTTTTGAATGTCTCCTCTTAGGTCTCTTTTAATCCTCAATTCTACTCTGCTCTCGAGAAATTATTTCAATCGGAATCTCTGGTTTTATCTCTATCTTTAATCCTTCTTCGGTTGGAATAATTTCTCCGATAAATTCTCGGTCTTTAAAAATCTCAACTTTCTCAACTTCTTTTGATTTAGGTAATTCACCAGAAAAATCGGAAACAAAAAGCTTTGCCATTTTTATCCTCCTTATTTAATTTTCTGAGAGCATCCAAAATAATACCACCTTATTTTATTTTCGTCAATATCTCAGCTCCGCCCCTAATTATCGCTACTGTTTCCTCAAAGTGGCAAGAGAGAGAGCCATCGCGAGTTTCATAACCAAAGCCATCGGGAGATTTCTTGATATGCCAATCTCCCACTGTAACCATCGGCTCGATACAAAAAGTCATTCCTTCTTTTATTTCTTCACCTTTATGGCGTTTTCCATAGTTTAAAACTTGAGGCTCTTCATGGAGATCCTTGCCAATCCCATGGCCGCAAAGTTCTCGCACAACATTAAATCCTTGAGATTCAACATACCTCTGAATAGTGTTGCCAATATCACCGAAAGTATTTCCTACTCGCGCTTTTTTGATAGCCAATTTCAAGACCTTTTTGGTTACTCTAATCAACCGCAATTTCTCTGGATCAAAGCTGTCAGAGACCCGGTCTCTGACAGGAACTGTCAGTGCCATATCGGTGAAAAATCCTTTATATTTAATTCCTAGATCTAAAGATAAAATATCTCCGGTTTTTAATTTGTAATCTGAAGGCACCCCATGAACAATCACCTGATTTACTGAAGTACATAAGGTAGCAGGAAAATTCTCATATCCTTTAAAAGCCGGAATTGCTCCAAATTTAAAAATAAGGGTCTCTGCGACCCTATCTAATTCTTTAGTAGTAACTCCCGGCTCAACTTTCCTTCTCAACTCGTCCATAATGCGAGCCAGAATCCTCCCCCCTTCTCTCATTATTTCAATTTCTTTTTTTGTTTTTAATTTTATCATCCTCCTTCAAGAGAGTTTAGGATTCTTTTAAAAACTTCAGCCACTGAACCTTTTCCATTAACTTTTTTCACTTTTAACCCTCGGTTTTTAAAATATTCAATTAAAGGAAAAGTTCTTTCTTTATATTCTTTTAACCTCACTTTAATGGTTTCGGGATCATCAAGTCCTTTTCTCTTGATTAATTTTGAGCCATCTAAAGGACATCTTTTAAGAGTTGCGGTTTCTTTAGTGTATAAAATTGGATGACGCATCAATTCGCAAATTCTTCGGTGAGAATTACGGAAAATAGATTCTCGAGAGGAAACCTCGATTAAGATAATTTTGATATTTTTTTTGCCGTATAATTTTTCTAACAAAGGTATAACCCTCTTACCTTCGTAAAGGGTACGGGGAGAACCAGACAATATCAGATTTTCATTCATTTTAAAAAGCTCTTTTATTTTCTCAGCAACTAAATAAGTTACAAAAGGTGGACTACAAAGAATTCCTTCTTGCCACAATTTTTTTTCTTTTTCAAAAAAATATTTTTTCCCCTCAATCTTCACAAACTCTCCTTTCTCAGCTTTATTAAATGCTTCTTCGATGATTTTACTCGTTTCAAAATAATACAAATTTAACTTCTCTGCCAAAAGTTCACCTTGAGTTCCTTTCCCTGCTCCCGGTGGTCCCATTAGAATAATAACTAATTTTTTGCTTTTAGAATTTTTCATATTCTCGCATTTCCATTTGGGCTTTTAACTGTCTCCAGGTATCCAAAACTACGC
>CAYQJC010000005.1:0-25691 GCA_964417825.1 uncultured Candidatus Saccharibacteria bacterium
ACTTTCGCAACATCCAGTTGTGAACAACCAGCTGGCTATGTTACTGATAACACTGACTGCAACGATTCAAATCCAGATATAAATCCTGCTGCCTTAGAGATTTGCGATGGAATAGACAATAATTGCTCGGGAGAAGTTGATGAGAACTTAACCCGTCAGTGCGGAACAACTGATGTTGGCGTTTGCCAGTACGGCACCCAGACCTGTCAGATGGGAGAATGGTCAGAATGCCAAGGAGCAGTTGAGCCTACCGAGGAAATTTGTAATGACAACCTTGATAACAACTGTAATGGCCAAGTAGATGAAGGTTGCGAAGTTGCCACCGGTACCGATACCGGAGAGCCTGCGAGCACCGAGTCCACAACCACTGTTACGGAGTCCATCAACAGCACGAGCACCCCACAGTAAAAACCATCAGAGACCCGCTCTCTGAGACCCGCTCTCTGTAAGTTTTATGCCCTACAGAAATCAACAATTTGAAAACGGAGAAATATATCACATAGTGATTAGAGGAATTGACAATAATTTAATTTTCAAAGATATAGATGATTATTTTCGGGGCATTTTTTCTATCTACGAGTTTAACACTACAGCACCTATTACCATTCGCGAACGCCGAAAAATCCGCGCTCAAATGAAGAAAAACCATCAAGATTCTGAATTTCTGAATGATTCCCGAGATAAAATGGTAGAAGTTTTGGCTTTTTCTTTAATGCCCAATCATATTCATTTACTTTTGAGACAAGTTAAGGATGAGGGAATAAGCAAATTTATGATGAAGGTTGGGGCAGGATACGGAGGGTATTTTAATCGAAAATACGATCGCCGGGGGCATGTGTTTCAAAATAGATTTGTTTCAGTGCCAGTAAAAACTGAAGAGCAACTAAAAACGGTGTTTGTTTATATCCATACTAATTCCATAGCTCTGATTGAACCGAAATGGAAAGAAATAGGGATTAAAGATCCCCAGAAGGCGATTGAATTTGTTGAGAATTACAAATGGTCAAGTTACCCCGATTATATTGGGAAAAAGAATTTCCCTTCAGTTACGGAAAGAGAATTTCTTTCAGAGATAATGGGAGGGGAGAGTGGGTGTAGAGATTTTGTGAATGATTGGATAAGATATAAAAAAGAACTAAAAGATTTTCCCGAGCTTTCATTGGAGTGACAGAGAGCGGGTCTCAGAGAGCGGGTCTCTGATGGTTTGCTTTGATGGTTTGGTGGAGAAGGTGTTTTAATTTCGTTATAGTTTCGCTATAATTTAAAAATTGGTATAATCAAAAAAGTCGTTTAAGTCAATCACTTAATTAAGTCAATCACTTAATTTAATCTAATATTATGTGGCAAAAGTTGATAAAGTTTAGTATTTACGGTTTAGTGTTTTTGATGCCTCTTTTTTGGCTGCCGTTCAGTGTGGAGGCATTTAATTTTAATAAGAGTTATTTGCTTTTTGCTTTGGTTTCAATTGGTATTTTAGCTTGGTTGGGAAAGATGATCTTTGAAAATAAGAAAATAGTTTTCCAACGGACTCCCCTTGATCTCTATGTATTAATATTCTTGGCAATGATAATTTTGAACTTTTGGTTTTCTAAAAGCCGAGTTTCAACTCTACTCGGCTTCTATGGTAGATTTTGGCCCTCCCTAGTTGGAATTTTGAGTTTGGGAGGCTTTTATTTTTTGCTGACCAACAATGTCAATCCAAAACCTGAGAGCAGAAACCAGAATGACGAAAAAATTCCCAAATCTCAAGGAATAAAAGATAGAGCCAATTCGGATTTCGGAATTCGGGTTTCGGGTTTAATTAAGGTTTTTCTCTGGTCGAGTTTCTTGGTGGTTTTAGTGAGTTATTTTTCTTTGTTTGGAGTTTGGCAAAAGATTTCAGCTTTAAAGATCTCGTTACCTTCTTTGATGCTTAACCGGACTTTCAATCCAATTGGTGGATCTCTCGAGCAGCTTTCAATGTTTTTGGCCTTTATTATGGTTTTAATAATTGGTTTGTTAGCATTCAAGCAAATAGCTAAATCGGTTGGGCTTTTAATTTTACTTTTTGCCATTTTAGGAATTTTACTGATAGTTGATTTTTGGGCCTCTTGGATTGTTCTGGTGGGAGGTTTAATTTTCTTTTTAACTCTGGCTTTTTGGAAAAGAATTTTCAAAGAAGAAGTAAACAGGTTGAGTTTAGCAATTTTTATTTTGTTGATTTCCTTTATTTTTCTTTTCTCTAACCCCTTAACCGGCATTTTTGGAGAGAATAACATTTTGAAGAATTTTACCAATTTTCCTAAAGAACAGGTTCTTCCTCAAAAAATGAGCTGGGAGATTAGTTGGCAGGCATTGAGAGAAAGCCCGGTTTTTGGTTCGGGGGTTAGTAATTTTCAATATAACTTTTCAAAGTTTAAACCAGAGAGTTTCTTGAAAACTAATCTTTGGCAAATAAGGTTTGATAGAGCAGGAAATCATATTGCTGAAATTTTAGGCACAGGAGGAATAGTTGGAATGATAAGTTATGGGTTGATTGTGGGAATGTTTCTGCTAATATCACTGTTCATTATAGGAGTCAGAAAGAGCGAAAAAAGAGAAAACTTAATGTCTAATTCATTTCTCATAATACCTCTGCTTATGACTTTTGTTGCATTGTTGATAGGGCAATTTGTTTATTACCAAACTCTCACCTTAGCTTTCGGTTTCTGGTTGATGTTAGGGTTAGGGGTAATCAGCTGGCAGAGGCCACTCAAAGAAAGAACATTCTCTTTCAAAGAGTTCCCGGAAGTTGGCTTGATATTAAGTGTTATTTTCTGGATTCTCTTAATCGGCTTCCTTTATTCTTATTTTCTAATAGGCAAGCTTTATTTAGCTGAAATTAATTATAAAAATTATTTAATAAACCCTAAGAAAAACATGGAAAGATTAGAGCGAGCAACAAAGTTTGGAGAGTTGAGAGCAACTTATCATATTGCTCTCTCGCGTGCTTATTTACAAAAAATAAATCAAGAGGCTGCCACCGCTCAACCAAATTCTCCATTAATTGCTGATCTGTTAAAACTAACAATTGATGAAGGAAAGAAAGCGGTTGAGATAGAAAAGAATTGGGTGGCCAGCCAAGAAAATTTGGCGGTCATTTATCGCGATATCCAAGGATTAGCTCAAGGAGCTACTAATTGGGCAATTACTAAGTTTGAAGATGCTTTGAAGCTAGAACCAAAAAATCCAGCCTTGTTAACTGAACTTGGTAAATTAAAGTTGGCAGTTAATAACTTTGAGGAAGCAGAGAAATTATTTACCCAGGCTTTAGGCTTAAAACCAGATTACATTGATCCCCAAATTCAGCTTGCTCTGTTGGCTGAAAGAAAGGGTGATACCGAAGGAGCAATAAATAAGCTCCAGGATTTACTTAACAAATATCCTTTCTCAATAGAAGGTCATTTCCAGTTAGGAAGATTGTATTATAATCAAAGAAAGTATGATAAAGCGATAGAACAGTTTCAAGCAGCTTTAACTCTTTTCCCAAATCATTCTAATTCTCTTTATTCTTTAGGCTTGATTTATCAAAAGAGAGGAGAGAAAGAGCTAGCTTTAAGGATGTTTGAGAAAGTTTTGCAGCTTAACCCTGGTAATCAAGAGGTTAGAAGGAGAATAGAGGAATTAAAGAAGCAGGAATAAATGGGCAAAAAATCTACTAAAAAAACGAAAAAGAAACAATCTCTCTTCAAACCACGTAAAATCAAAATTCGAGTGGTTGGTCTTGGGGGAGGAGGGAGTTCGATTGTTTCTGAAATGGCTCAGAATTTAAAAGGAGTAAGTTTTTTAATTGCTGACACTGATGCTCGGGTTTTCAAGAAAGCCAGAAATAAGAGAATCAGGGTTTTCCAGTTCGGCCAGAAATTAGTCGGGGGTATGGGAACAGGGTTGAATCCAGAGATTGCTCGAAAAGCAGCGGAGGAAGAAAAAGAAAAAATTGCTAAAATTTTTAAAGATCAAGATTTAGTAATTTTAGTTGCTTGTTTAGGAGGAGGAGTAGGATCCGGGGCAGGTCCAGTTTTTGCTGAAGAAGCGAAAAATCAAAGAGTGATAACATTGGGGATTTTCACCTTACCCTTTAGTTTTGAAGGAGAAAAGAAAATGAAAATTGCTCGAGGCTCTTTAGAAAAACTCAGAGAGAATCTATCGGCAGTACTTTTTGTCTCCAATGAAAAAATCTTCCAACTTATTGATAAAAAAAGTCCTTTAAAAAAAGCACTCTCTGCTTTAAATAAAATATTTATCGATTGGTTGGGTGATTTAATCGAAGTCATCCAAAAACCAAATTTGATCAATATTGACTTTGCTGACCTCCGAACTATTTTAAAGAATCGGGGAAAACTTTTATTTTTTAGCCAAGGGACGGCCCAAGGTGCTAACCGAGTAGAGGAGTTAATAAAAAAACTTTTTCAAAATCCACTTTTTGATGCTCAGCTGAAAGGAGTAAAGAGAATTCTATTTAACATTGGTGGAGGAAAAGATCTGGGTTTAAAAGAGGTTGAAAGGATAAGTGAAGCAATTTCAAGATTAAACCCCCGAGCAAAAATTATTTTTGGAGTTTCTCAAAGCCCCAACTTTAAAGGGAAAATCAAGATTTTAATGTTGGCAGTTAGTGATTCTTTTATTCCTGGGCTTGAACGGAAAGCCAAGAGAAGATTAGCCTCGACCTTAACCAAAAGGAAAGCTAAACCCAAAAGGAAAGAGGCAAAGAAGAAGTCTTCGGCTAAGGAGATTCCAATTAAGAAAATTGAGGCAAGAAAGAAGAAAACTCGAAGAACAGCTTTGGAAGTGAAAGAAGCACAAGAAGAGCAGAATGAGAAAGAATGGGTAAGAGAGCCAGAGTGGGAAATCCCCGCCTTCCTTAGACGGAAAATAAAGTGAAGGAATTATGAATTATGAATCAGGAATCAGGGAAAATTAAGTCATTTGTGGATTTAGATGCCTGGAGAGAAGGACATAAGTTAATATTAAGGATTTATGAGATTACAAAAACATTTCCTAAAGAAGAGATATTTGGATTGTCAAGCCAGTTAAGACGATGTGGGGTATCAGTTACATCAAATATCGCCGAAGGATTTAGTCGCCAATCTTATAAAGAAAAATTACAATTTTATTCAATGGCTTTAGGCTCGGTCACGGAATTACAGAACCAGCTTTTAGTAGCTAAGGATGTCGGTTACATCGACAAAGATAAATTTGAAGAAACTTCTCAACAATCAATAAAAGTCCACAAAATCATTAACGGTTTAATTAAAAGTTCAAAAAACATAATTCATAATTCCTAATTCATAATTCCTAATTTATGGAAATAAAAAAAGCAATCATTCCAGCGGCCGGGCTTGGGACCCGTTTTCTGCCTTTGACAAAAGTTATTCCAAAGGTTCTTTTGCCATTGGTTGGAAAACCGATGATTTCTTACGCGGTTAGAGAAGCGAAGGATTCGGAGATTGAAAAGATAATTTTTGTTCTTTCTCAAAACCAAAATATTTTAGATTATTTCAGAAGAAATCAGAAATTGGAAAACATTTTAAAGCAAAGAAGTCAAAAAGAAATTTTAGAAAAATTAAAAAAAGCTGAGAAGGAATTTGAAGGGATTTCTTTTTCAGCAGTTTTCCAGCAAATGCCAAAAGGCGATGGAGAGGCCATTTTGAAAGCCAGAAGACAAATTGGTAAAGATGATTTTGCCGTTTTGTTCCCAGATGATGTTTTTGAAAGTAAAGTGCCCGCTATTTGGCAATTGAAAAAAATTTTTAAAACTTCACAAAAGCCAGTTATAGGTTTGAAACGAATACCAAAAGAAAAGATTCCCCATTATGGGATAGTTGAGGTGGAAAAAATTGCAAATAAAATTTATAAAATTAAAAATATTATAGAAAAACCAGAATTAGCTCAAGCCCCTTCTGAGTTGGCGATTGCTGGCAGATATGTTTTTACTCCAGATATTTTTGGTTATCTGCTGAAAACTAAACCAAACAAAAAAAAGGAAATAATTTTAGCCGAGGCCTTAAAATTGATGATAAAAAATGGTAAAATAATTTATGGCTATGAGTTAGAAGGAGAATGGTTAGAATGTGGCAGACCAGAAGAATGGTTAAGAACTAATTTGTATTTGTGCTTGCGAGATCCAGAGTATGGACCAATGCTGAGAGAGTTTTTGAAAAAAATAAAATGATTAAAGTAACCAAAAACATTCTCAAAAAAATTTATCCTCCGCGGCCGAGAGAGTGCCACAAGTATGAGTATGGCTTAATGTTAGTGATCGGGGGTGGCGAGTTTTATTCTGGCTCTCCAGCTTTAGCAGCAATGGCAGGTTTTAGGAGTGGGGTTGATATGGTTCAAATTTTAGCCCCAAAAAGAGCGGCTGACATAATCGCTTCTTTCTCGCCAAATTTAGCGGCTTATCGTTTGAAAGGGGATTGGTTAGATGAAGAGGACTTACCAACTTTAATTTCAATGACCAAAGCAGCAGAGTCAGTGGCCGGTGAGAAAATGGCTGTGGTAATTGGAGGAGGATTGGGAAGATCGGAGGAGACAAAGAAAACAGTCATAGAATATTTAAGCCAAGTAAAAATTAAAGCGGTAATTGATGCTGACGGAATTCACGCGATAGCAAAAGATCCCCTAGTTCTTCGGAGAAAAAATTTTGTTTTAACTCCTCATGCTTTCGAATTTTCTGTCTTGACTGGCAGAGAAATTAAAGGTTTACCGTTTGAAGACAAAGTAAAAATAGTAAAAGAAGAAGCAGAAAAGTTAGGATGTATTATTTTGTTTAAAGGCAAAATTGATATAATCTCTGATGGTAAAGAAGTAGCTATAAATGAAAGAGGTTCGCCCTATTTAACTGTTGGGGGAACCGGTGACACGTTGGCTGGAATCTGTGGCAGCTTGTTAGCTCAAGGGGTAGATCCTTTTTTAGCCGCTCAAGCAGCTGCTTTCTTGAATGGAAAAGCCGGGGAGATAGCAGCCAAGAAATTAGGGCCTGGAATGACTGCCACCGATTTAATTGAAGCAATCCCCGAACTCCTAAAGAATTTGAATAAGTAAGGTATATCAGTCTGCTGCTACGTAGCAGCAGACTGATATGGGAGAATTAGTGAATTTTTTTATTGTTTATTTTATTATTAAAAGAATTATTAAAAAAAGAGAAACTTTCTCAAAAAACGAGTATGAAAGAAAAAACAAATATGAAGAATATTTATGATTTAATAATCATTGGTGGAGGGCCCGCTGGAATTACAGCGGGTATTTACGCAGCCAGAAAGCGACTTAAGACTTTGTTAATTACTAAAGATTTTTTAGGTCAGGTTGCCAAAACTAGCCAGGTAGATAATTACCCTGGTTTCTTTGGGATTTCTGGAGTTGATTTGATGAAGAGATTTGAAGAACACCTGAAAAAATTTGAGATAGAAATCCTAGAGGGTCAGGAAGTCACCAAAGTTGCTAGGCTTAGCCTAGCAACACCCAAAGTTCAAGGGTTTTTAGTGAAGACCGAGAAGGGGGAAGAGTTCAGGAGTCAGGCAGTGATTGTGGCTACGGGGCGAGATCCAAGACCTTTGGAAGTGCCGGGAGAGAAAGAATTTATTGGTCGCGGAGTCTCATATTGTTCAATTTGCGATGCTGCCTTCTTTAAAGACAAAGCGGTGGCAGTTATCGGTGGAGGTAACTCAGGATTTGAGGCCGCTTTGGATTTAGCAAAGTATGCTAAAAGAATTTTTATTTTTGAAAGGGGAAATAAAATAATAGCTGATGAAATTTTACAAGAGCAAGTTAAAAAAGAAAAAAAGATTGAAATTCATTTAAACAAAGAAATTAAAAAAATTGAAGGAAAAAATAAAGTTGAAGCTCTGGTTTATCAGGATTTAAAAACTGGCAAAAGTTTCCAAGTGCCTATTGATGGGGTTTTTGTGCAAATTGGCACTATTCCAGCTACTGGTTTTTTAAGGGGGCTTTGTGAGTTTAACAAGAAAGATGAGATAAAAGTCGATTTTGAAAGTTGCGGAACCTCAACTCCTGGGTTGTTTGCGGCTGGCGATGTAAATGATGGCAGATGGAAACAAATTATAATTGCTGCTGGGGAAGGGGCCAGAGCCGCTCTAGCTGCTTACGAGTATTTGCAAAAATTATCCTCCTCGACTTAATTGTTTAACACCCGACGTTAAACGCATATCATTTAAATGGCTAAAATAAAAAATATCAAAGCGAGGAAGATTTTAAACTCAAAAGGAGATTGGACAGTTGAGGTTGAAGTTGAAACTGACCAGGGGATTTTTTTTGCTTCCGTGCCCTCGGGCACTTCTCGGGGGAAATATGAAGCGGTTGAGGTTGAACCGGAAAAGGCAATAGAAAATATTGAAAAAGTTATTGCTCCAAAACTGAGAGGAGAAGAAATTACTGACCAGAAGAAAATTGATGAAATTTTAATTGAACTTGATGGGACCGAGAATAAATCACGATTGGGTGCCAACAGTATCTTGGCAGTTTCTATCGCTTGTCTACGGGCTGGAGCTGCTATTTCTAATCTCCCTCTATTTAAATATATCTCCCACCATTTCAAGCTGGCAGAGAACAGTTCTCTGCCAGCTCCTTGTTTTAATATTTTAAATGGGGGGGCACATGCTGGAAATGATTTGGACATCCAGGAGTTTATGATTGTGCCTCAGCAAAAAACTTTTAAAGAGAATTTAAGAGTAGGGGTGGAAGTTTATTATCAACTAAAAGAAATTTTGAAAAAAAAGTTTGGAGAATCTGCGATAAATCTTGGTGATGAAGGAGGTTTTGCTCCACCCTTAAAAAAAACTAAAGAGGCCTTGGATTTGATAATGGAAGCAATTAAAGAAGCAGAGCAAGGAGAGGAGATTAGAATCGGTCTGGATGCAGCCGCCTCTCAATTTTACAAACAGGGCAGATACAATTTCGAGGGCAAAAAATTAACCGGAGAAGAACTTTCAGATTTTTACCTTAACTTAGTTAAGCAATACCCGATTTTGTTTTTAGAAGATCCATTTTCTCAAGACGATTGGTTCTCATGGCAAAGTTTTAACCAATTCTCCTATCGTGAGCGATCGCACACAATGGTAGAAAAGGGATTTTTTGTGGTCGGGGATGATCTAACAGTGACCAGTCCAGAAAGAATTAAAATAGCAAAAGAAAAAAAAGCTTGCAATGGAGTGATAATAAAGCCAAATCAAATTGGCACGGTGACTGAGACCTTCCGAGCAGCAAAATTAGCCAGAGAATTTGACTTCAAGATTATTGTTTCTCACCGGTCAGCTGAGACCTGCGATGATTTTATTAGTGATCTGTCTGTTGGAATTGGGGCAGATTTTATAAAAGCAGGCGCACCAGCCCGAGGCGAAAGAGTAGTCAAGTATAATCGCCTATTGGAAATTGAAGAAAGTATATTGCGTAAATCGTAAATAGTAAATCGTAATGAAGAAAATTTTGTTCATTGTTATAGACGGTCTGGGCGACAAGCCGATTAAGGAGCTGAGCAATAAGACTCCTTTAGAAGCAGCTCGGACGCCCAATTTAGATTTTTTAACCAAAAATGGAATTTGTGGTTTAATAAAGCCAGTTTTCACTGGGGCTATTCCTACTTCTGAGGAAGGTCATCTTAGTTTGTTTGGCTATGACCCTAGAGCCTGCCAAATTCGTCGAGGATTTTTTACCGCCACCGGAGCCGGACTGAAAGTGAAAAGAGGAGATGTTGCTTTACGTGGGAATTTTGGCACGGTTGATGAAAAATTAAATATAATTGACCGAAGAGCTAGAAGAATTTCTGAAACAAAACCCTTAATAGAATCTCTCAAGGATATAGTTATTGAGGGAGTAAGATTTTTAATCAAAAGCGCTGGAGAGCATCGGCTAGGAATAGTTTTGAGAGGAAAAGGATTAAGCAGCAAAATTAGCGATGGGGATCCTCATTATTCCTCCTTAAGGAAAAAAGTAAAAAAGATTGTCCCTCTTGATAAAAGTTATGAGGCTCGCCGGACTGCTCGAGTTTTAAACAAATTTTTAAAGAAAGCTCATCAAGTTTTAAAAAATCATCCCTTTAATAAAAAAAGGGAGAAATTAGGGCTTTACCCGGCTAACTATATCTTAGTGAGGGGAGCGAGTACTTTTCAGAAATTACCGAGCTTCAAAAAGAAATATGGACTGAGGGCTTGTTGCGTTGCTGGAAAACTTCTTTACAAACAAATTGGGAAATTTTTAGGGATGAAGGTCATTAAGGTCAAAGGGGCCGATGGTTCTCCAAATACCAATCTCCGAGGTAAATTTTTAACAGCAAAGAAAGCTCTCAAAAAATACGATTTTTGCTTTTTACACATAAAAGCTACTGATAGTTTAGCAGAAGATGGAAATTTTCAAGGGAAGAAAGAATTTATTGAAAAAATTGATAAGAATTTAAGGCCCATTTTAAATCTCCGAGATACTTTGATAATTGTGACTTCCGATCATTCTACTTGTTGTGATTTGAGGCGACACTGCAAAGAGCCTTTTCCGGTTCTGATCTTCGGCGCTGGAAATGATAGAGTTAAAAAGTTCTCAGAAAAAAATTGTAAAAAAGGAAAATTGGGGAAAGTTAAAAGTATTGAGCTCTTGAATAAAGTTTTTGAGATGTTAAAATAAAAATATGTTAACTCCCAAAGGGAAAAACTTAATAATTGTTGGGTTGGTGATTGCTTGCGGGATTTTAGGAGGAGGGTTGGTTCTGACTCAATTTTCAGGGCAAACTCCTCCAAAAGCCGAAGAAAATATTTTAACTCCAGAAGAAGCAGCAAATATCGCTTTAAGTTATATCAACCAGGCTCTTCTAGCTGGCCGGGTTGAAGCAAAATTGGTTGGTGAAATTGAGGAAGAAATGGGACTGTATAAGTTTCAGATTGACATTCAAGGAGAAAAATTATACTCTTATATTTCCAAAGACGGCAAAGTTTTATTTCCCCAAGGAATTAATTTAGAAGAAGAGAAAATTAAAGCCGAAGCTAAGCCAGAAACTACTGAAGGAAACTTTTCAGTTAGCGAAGAGGAAGTTTGTAAAGAAAATGGCAAGCCAATTATTTATTTTTTTGGCTCTGCAGGTTGTCCTCATTGTCGCTGGGAACATCCAATAGTTGAGGAGGTGGCAGATAAGTTTACTAATTTCATTTCTTTTCACAATAATATGGATGTTAATCAAGATATGGATATTTTCCAAAAATACAGCACTGGAGGAATACCGACAATTGTCTTGGGTTGCAAGTATTACCGGGTTGGTTCTGGTGAAAGAATAGGCAAAGAAAAAGAAAAGGAGGTTTTAACCTCTTTAATTTGCGATTTAACTGGCAATCAGCCAGCCACTGTTTGTCAATAAATTTTAGAAGGCATAAAGGAAGTTATGAGCAAAGTTAAGCTTTATACAACCCCTATTTGTCCTTATTGCCTCTCGCTCAAGGAGTTTTTGAAAGAGCATAATATTGAATTTGAAGAGATTGATGTTTCAAGAGATCAAGAAGCCGCTAAGGAGATGATAGAGAAAACTGGTCAGATGGGAGTACCAGTAGTGGAGATCAATGGGGAAGTAGTGGTAGGATTTGATAGAGAGAAAATTAAAAACCTTTTAAATATTAAAGATTAGCGGCAAAATCGTAAATCGTCAATCGACAATCGTAAATCGTAAATTGTTAATTTCGATTTGCCATTTATGATTTGCTATTTACGGAGTTTATGGCAATAAAAATTGCTATTAATGGGTTTGGTCGAATCGGCCGACCAACATTTAGGAGAATTTTGCAAAAGCACCCGGATTTGGAGGTGGTGGCTATTAATGACTTAACCGATCTTCATACTTTAGCCCATCTTTTGAAATATGACTCTTTGTATGGAATTTACGACCAAAAGATAAAATTTGATGAAGATGAACTTTTACTTGATGGTACCAATAAGGGAAGAAGAGTTAAAGTTTTTGCTGAGAAGGATCCAGAGAAATTACCTTGGGGAAAACTTGAAGTCGATATTGTTTTAGAATGCACCGGGGTTTTTCGGAATTTTGAAGGGGCTCAAAAGCACTTAAAAGCTGGAGCTAAAAAAGTGATAATTTCTGCACCATCAAAAGACCCTGATAAAATTCCAACTTTTGTTCTCGGAGTAAATGCCCAGGATTTTGATCCGGAAAAACACGACATTGTTGATATGGGTTCTTGCACTACCAATTGTTTAGCACCAGTGGCTAAAGTTTTACAAGAAGAATTTGGCATTGAGAAAGGATTTATGACTACCGTTCACAGTTATACTAATGATCAAAGAATATTAGATTTGCCCCATAAAGATCTGAGGAGAGCTAGAGCGGCTGCTTTGAACATTATTCCCACTACTACGGGAGCTACCCAAGCAGTTGAAAGATGTTTACCAGAATTAAAAGGGAAATTAGATGGCTTAGCTTTGAGAGTGCCAACGCCGACTGTTTCCATTGTTGATTTTGTGGCTCAGATAAAAAAAGAAACTACCACTGAGGAGATAAATTATGTTTTGAGAAAAGCTTCTCAAAGAGAAGAACTTAAAGGAATTTTAGGAGTGGAAGATGCTCCTTTGGTCTCTTCTGATTATAAGGGGAATTCTTACTCAGCTATTGTTGATGCGTTGTCTACTCAAGCTCAAGGTAATTTGATAAAAGTTTTAGCTTGGTACGATAACGAATATGGTTATGCTTGCCGCCTGGCCGAATTCGCCGCATATATCGCTAAGAAACTTCGCTAGGACCCCAAAAATTTTTAACTTACCTCCGATCGTAGCTCAGTTAAGTAAAAGACCTTGCCTTTATTGTTTTTATTTTACCTCCGATCGCAGTTTAGTTAAGTTGTTCAGTCAAATCTAAGAATTTGAGAACCATTATTAATCTTTTTTTAACTCATCCACGATCGTAGTTCAGTTAAGTTTGGGGGCAACAAGAAATTATGAGAAAGAAATCTATTAGAAAAATTGTTTCTAAAATTAGTGAAGGAATATTTGATAAAGTGATTGATTTGGTTTTGTTCGGAGTTTATTATTCTGCAGAGATGAGTCCATTTAGCGGAGGTAACTTATATCAAAGATTTTCTCGGATTGAGAGAGATTTTGGCCAATTAAATTCTGACACCTTAAAAAGAGCTCTCCAAAGAGCTCAACAAAAAGGATGGTTAAATGACAACTTGGAGGTTACGCCAAAAGGTCAGAAAAGATTAAAGGAGATTTTACCCCGATATGAAAAACCATCAAGGTGGGATGGAAATTGGTATATTGTTGCTTATGACATCCCCGAGAGTAAAAGATATCTCCGGGAGATTCTAAGAGATAATTTGGAAAGATTGGGATTTGGGCAATATCACAAGAGTCTCTATATTTCTCCCTTTAATTTTTTAGGAGATGTTGAGAAAATTATCCAACAATATCATCTTTCAAGTTATGTTTTGTTAGCAATTTCTAACAAGTTAGGAAGGGAGCCATCTAAAGAATTGGCCGAAAGAATTTGGAGATTAAGAGAACTGAATGACAAATATGCAGAATATATTAGGGAGATGAAATCCAAGAAACTTACCAGACAACAAGCTATTTTTAAATATTTGATGATTTTGAACCAAGATCCCAAACTACCAAAAGATCTTTTGCCCGAGGACTGGAAAGGAGAAGAGGCTTACCAAATTTATAAAAAACTCGGTTTTCGGAAAAAAATTGTCTATCGAAGACAAATAAGAAGAGAAGGAGAATAGGAGGAAAAATGAGGAGAAGAAGAATAGGAGGGAAAATAAAGTATAATATTATTAATAATATTATAACTTAACTTAACTGACCTACGATCGTAGCTCAGTTAAGTTTAAGAATTCGAGAACTTTATAATCCTATTTTTATTTAATCTGTTTTTAATTCACCTACCTGTTTTTAATTCACCTACGATCGTGGTTTAGTTAAGTTTTGTTTTTTTGGTGGCAATTTTTATATTTTTATAATTTATAAATTGATTTTTATATTATAAATAGAATAAATAGAAAAATCATATTTTTGATTTGCCTGACTTTTTAATTTTAGGTATAATGTTTAAATATGGCAAAACCACGAATAATTAAAAAAGGAGATTTGTATTTTCCAGGAAAAGAAATAAAAGAAAAGGCTTGGTTGAAAGATGGGTCTGTTTATAAAAAAGCAGAAGAGGACCCGATTAAATTCTGGGGGAATCTAGCAAGAGAATTAAGCTGGCGAAAAAAATGGGAAAAAACATTTGAGCATAATCCTCCATATTTTGAGTGGTTCAAAGGAGGAAAATTAAATATTACTGAAAATATTTTTGAGAACAATCCTCAGGGTTGGGATAAGATAAAAAATAAAACAGCTATAATTTGGGAGCCTGAACCGGTTGAGGAGAAACCGAGAATTTTAACTTATGGAGAATTGGCAGAGGAAGTCAATAAATTTAGCAATGCTTTAAAAAAACTGGGGGTGAAAAAGGGAGATAGGGTTGGGATTTATCTGCCCATGATTCCCGAAGGCATAATTTCAATGCTGGCTTGTGCCAGAATCGGAGCGATTCACACGGTGGTTTTTTCTGCTTTTTCACCCATTGCCTTGAGAGTGAGATTGCAAGACACAGAAAGTCGAATTTTAATCACTTGTGATGGATATTTCAGGAGAGGGAAAATCATTAATTTGAAAGAAAACGCCGATGAAGGAATTCGAGAAACCAAGGTTGAGAAAATGGTGGTAGTAAAGAGAGCAGGAAATGAAATTCCTTGGCAGGCGGGAAAAGATTTGTGGTGGCATAAGTTAACCAGTGATGAAAGTAATTTGTGTAGACCCGAAATAATGGATGCGGAGGACCTCTTGTTTATTTTATACACTTCGGGCTCGACTGGGAGACCAAAGGGATGTTGTCACGCTTGTGGAGGCTATACTGTTCAGGCCTATTGGACTGCCAAGTGGATATTTGATTTGCGAGAAGATGATATCTTTTGGTCAATGGCCGACATAGGTTGGATAACCGGGCATACCTATTCCTGTTATGGCCCTTTATTAAATGGGACAAGTTTTGTTATGTTTGAGGGGGCACCCGACTGGCCCAATCCCGATAGATGGGCTCAAATTATTGAAAAATACGGAATAACAACTTTCTATACTGCACCAACCGCCATAAGAATGTTTGAAAAATATAATGGCAAAATTGCCAGGAATTACAAATTTAATAGTTTACAAATTTTGGGATCGGTTGGTGAGCCAATTGATGAAGCTGCTTGGCAATGGTATTTCAAGGAAGTTGGCAAAGAAAGATGTCCAATAGTTGACACCTGGTGGCAAACGGAAACTGGTGGGATTCTGATAACTTCTTTGCCTGGGATTGGCCCTTTCAAGCCAGCTTTTGTGGGCTTGCCGTTCCCTGGAGTGAAAGTTGATATTCTTGATAAAGATGGGAAATCGTGTTCTCTAGGAGAAGAGGGAAACTTAGTTATCCTTCCTCCTTTCAGCCCGGGACTGTTGCGGGGAATTTACAAAAATCCAAAAAAATATCTCGATACTTATTGGAGTCAATACGGAAAAGAAGTTTATTTCACTTCCGATGCTGCTCTAAAAGACAAAAATGGGTTGATTCGGATTGTTGGAAGAATCGATGATGTTATTAAAGTTGCTGGCCATCGGGTAACTACCGGGGAGATGGAAGCGGCCATTAATTTACATCCTGACATTACTGAATGTGCGGTTATTGGTATTCCTGATGAAATAAAAGGAGAGGTGCCGGTTGCTTTTGTAATTTTAAAAAGAGAAAGGAACGAGGAAGAAATTAAAACAGAAGTAGTGGCCCAGGTAAGAAAAGAAATAGGACCAATCGCTTTACCAAAAAATGTCTGGGTAGTCAATGATCTTCCAAAAACAAGATCAGGAAAAATTATGCGAAGAATTTTAAAAAGGCTGTTTACCGGGGAGGAGCTTGGGGATTTATCCACTTTAGCCAATCCCCAGAGCGTTGAAGAAATAAAAGAAAAAATAGGAAAGGTGCCAAAAAAATAGGGAGGTGCACTATTTTTTAGAATTATGAAACAAAAACAGAAAGGATTTACTTTAATTGAATTATTGGTGGTTATTACTATTATCGGAATTTTAGCTGGTATGGTAGTGCTCTCTTCAGTGAGAGGGACGGCTCAAGCAAGAGACGCCAGAAGAATCCAGGAGCTTTACCAGATTGCCAATGCTTTATTGCAGTATAAATCAGTTAACAAGCAATTCCCGGCTGGAGCAGATGATGCCGTGCTTGGCTGCGATACTTTAGCCAATGGACCCTGGGATGTTGGTAATGAAGCTGCTCCCGGGAACCCTTTTATTCAATCCTTGGTTGATGAGGAATTTTTAGCCCCTTTACCGAGGGAATGGACAGGGGTTCAAGACCCCTGGGGTACTCAATGTACTTACCGTTATCAAAAAGCAGTCGATCCCTGTGGGTGCACAGGGACCTATGCTATTTTGTACGCTGCTTGCGAAACAAAACATTGTCCCACCGGTGAGAAACCAGATTGTTGCACGTGGGCTGAAGGTTCAGGAGACTATGATCCTTACGACATAATCATTTTTTTGAAAGAGTAACGATATAGATGATATAAATGACACGATCGTTATATAGTTATTACCTATGAAGAAGAGTAATAAATATATTTTATGGTTTAAGAATATCTCTCACAGAGATGTTTCTTTGGTGGGAGGGAAAAATGCTTCTTTAGGAGAGATGTTTTCAAAACTATCGAAAAAAGGAATTAATGTTCCCGATGGCTTTGCTTTAACCTCTAAAACTTATTGGTATTTTTTAAAAGAAAACGGAATCGACAGAAAACTTAAAGAAATTTTTAAAAAATTTAATCCAAAAAGTTTAAAGAGCTTAGAAGAAACTGCCAAAACAATTAAAAATTTAATTTTGAAAGGAAAATTCCCAAAAGACTTAGAACAAGAGATTATAAAAAATTACAAGAAATTATCTAGGGAATATGGAGAACTTTTTGCTGATGTGGCGGTTCGCTCTTCGGGTACGGCTGAAGATTTAGCTACTGCTTCTTTTGCTGGACAGCATGAAACTTATTTGAACATCAGAGGAATTGAGAATATTTTGGAAGCTGTTAAAAAATGCATTGCTTCAATGTTCAATGCTAGAGCGATTGCTTACCGAGAAGAAAAAGGATTCTCACATTTAAAAATTGCTCTCTCGGTTGGGGTGCAGAAAATGGTAAGGTCTGATTTAGCTTCTTCTGGAGTGATGTTTACTCTTGATACTGAAACCGGCTTTCAAAATGTAGTTTTAATAAATTCAATCTGGGGGGTTGGGGAGATGATAGTTAAAGGGAAAATTACTCCAGATGAATTTTTTGTTTTTAAGCCAACCCTTCGTCGCTTCGCTCCTCAGGGTAAACTTTATCGGCCAATTATTGTCAAAAATTTAGGAAGAAAAACAAAAAAATATATTTACAAAAAAGATGGAGGATTAAAAGAAGTAAATGTCTCGCCAAATCAACAATTAAAATTTTCTTTAAATGACCAAGAGATTTTAACTCTAGCTCGCTGGGCCTGTTTGATTGAGGATCATTATAAAGCTCCTCAAGATATTGAATGGGCAAAAGATGGCAAGACCGGTCAATTGTTTATCGTTCAATCTAGACCAGAGACTGTTCACACTCCAAAAATAGCCAAAGTTTTTGAAGAATATGAAATAAAAACAAAAAAATCTCCTCTCTTAACGGGTATAGCGATTGGTGATAAAATCGGTGTTGGCAGAGTACATGTGATTCCTGATGTTTCTAAAATTTCTCAATTTAAGAAAGGTGAAGTTTTAGTAACAAAAATGACTGATCCTGATTGGACAAGTGTTATGCATTTAGCTTCAGCAATTGTCACGGACGAAGGATCAAAGACCTGTCATGCAGCCATTATCTCAAGAGAACTTGGGATTCCCTGTATTGTGGGTACTCAAAAAGCAACCAAAATTTTAAAAAGCGGCCAAACTGTAACTGTCGATTGCGCTCAGGGATTAAACGGAAGAATATTTTTAGGCAAAATCCCTTTTGAAGTTAAAAGATATGATTTAAAGGCGATACCAAAACTGGAGACGAAAATAATGATAAACATTGGTGCCCCAGAAATTGCTTTTCAGGCTTCATTTTTGCCAAATGACGGAGTGGGTTTGGCCAGAATTGAATTTATTTTGGCTGAGAAAATTAGAGTTCATCCCTTAGCCCTCTATCATTATGAAAAGTTAAAAAGAAAGGCTAAAAAGGACAAAAAAATTGGAGAAATTGTCAAAAAAATTGATGAAATTACTATCGAGCACAAAGACAAAAAAGAACACTTTTACAAAGAATTGGCTGAAGGAATTGCCCAAATAGCCGCTGCCTTTTGGCCAAAACCAGTAATTGTCAGATTATCGGATTTGAAAACAAATGAATATCGGGCTTTAATTGGTGGAGAATTGTTTGAGCCAGAAGAAGCCAATCCGATGATTGGCTGGCGGGGGGCGGCCAGATATTATGATGAGAAGTTTAGGCCGGCTTTTCAAATGGAATGCCAAGCTTTAAAAAGAGCAAGAGAAGAATTTGGCTTGAAAAATATCTGGGCAATGGTTCCCTTTTGCAGAACTCTTGAAGAAGGAAAGAAAGTTTTAGAATTGATGAAAAAATATGGCTTGGAAAAAGGTAAAGACGGTTTAAAAGTGATTGTAATGTGCGAAATTCCTTCCAATGTAATTTTAGCCGAAGAATTTTTAGAGATATTTGATGGAGTAAGTTTAGGAACCAATGACCTTCTTCAAACCACTTTAGGAATCGATCGAGATAATGCCTATCTTAGTAAAATTGCTGACGAAAATAATGAAGCGATAAAAAGAAGTGTAGCCAAAGTTATTGAATTAGCTAATAAAATGGGCAAATATAACGGAATTTGTGGAGACGCCCCCTCAACAATTCCGGAATTTGCCCATTTCCTCTTAGATTGTAAAATTGAGTCAATGTCTTTATCTCCAGATGCAGTAATTAAAACGATTCTAAATTTAGCAAAAAAATGAAATACGATATCATTACATTTGGTTCAGCAACCAGAGATACATTTTTAAGATTAAAAAAAGAGAACTACCGAATTTTAGGAGAGCGAGAATCGCCAGAGGGCCAATCTCTTTGTTTTCCTTTAGGAAGCAAAATTTTCATTGAAGATTTACAAGTTTCAACTGGTGGGGGCGCGACAAACACTGCTTGTACTTTCAGCAACCATAGTTTTAAGGTGGCGGTCTGCAGTAAAGTTGGTGATGACAAAAGAGGAGAAGCAGTAATTGACGAACTCAAAAGATTCCGAGTTGATACTCAATTTATTAAAAAAGATAGAAACTATCCAACTGCCTATTCAGCCATTCTTTCTTTCGCTGGAGAAAGAACTATTTTAGTTTATCGAGGAGCTTGTCATTTTATGGAAGAAAAAGAGCTTCCTTTTTCCAAACTGAAAGCTAAATGGTTCTATTTGGCTCCTTTAAGCGAAAAATCAGCTCAGCTTTTTGGGCCTTTAGTGAGATTCGCAAAAGCTCAGAAAATAAAAATCGCTGCCAATCTAGGAAATAGTCAGATAAAATTAGGAGAGAAAGTTTTAAAGCCAATTCTCCAAGAACTTGATGTTCTAATTCTAAACAGAGAAGAGGCTTCACTCCTTTCAGGGATTGAGAAAGAGAAAGAGACGGAAATAATTAAGAAACTAAAAGAATTAATTAAAGGTATTTTAGTAATTACTAAAGGTAAAGAAGGTTCGGTAGTTTGTGATGGAAGCTATATTTATCAAGCCCCAGCGCCTTCGGTTTTACCCTTCGAAAAAACTGGAGCTGGCGACGCTTTTGGCAGTGGGTTTTTAAGTGGACTTTTAGAAAAAAATAATATAGAATATGCTATTCAAAGAGGAACAGCGAATTCAACCAGCTGCATTCAGAAAATTGGTGCTAAAAATGGACTTTTGAAAAAAGGTCAATGGGGTTCTTGGCCAAAAGTAAAAGTAACTAAAACTCTTTTATGAAAATAATTTTAGATAAGTCGAAATGCATTGGTTGTGGAAGTTGTCAGGCAGTTTGTCCTAAATTTTTTGAGTTGAGAGAAGACGGGAAAAGCCATTTAGTAAGAGAAAATCCTGATCTCGAGGATGAGAAAGAGAAAATTGAGGTTGAAAAAGTGGGTTGTGCTAACCAAGCAGCTGAAGTTTGTCCGGTTCAAGCCATCCAGATTGAGAAATAACATATAGATAAGATCTAGATAACTATCATGTTCTATATGTTATAATTATTTTGGAATGGAATTTTAGAGAAAGGAATTATGATGGAACTGAAAGTTAAAATCAGAGAAAAATTTGGCCGGAAGACAAAATCTCTGAGGAAAAAGGGATTAATTCCGGCGATTTTATATGGAGAAGGAATTAAAAACACTCCCCTTGAAGTTTCTGAGAAAGAATTTGAGAAGATTTATCAGCAAGCGGGAGAAAGTTCCTTAATTCTTTTAGAGATCGAAGGAAAAAATTCAAAGAAAATTGAGGTGTTAATTCATGATCTTGATCGTGATCCTTTAACCGGAAAAATTTTACATGTAGATTTTTATCATCCCTCTGCTAAAAAAGAGGTAACTGCTGAAATTCCTATAGTTTTCAAAGGAACCTCTCCAGCAGTAAAAGAAATGGGAGGAATTTTAGTTAAGGAGATTCAACAGGTCGAGGTTAAGGGATTGCCTCAGAATTTGCCTCGCGAAATAACAGTAAATATTGATTGCTTAAAAACCTTTGATGACAAAATTCAGATAAAGGATTTAAAAGTACCTCAAGGAGTAAAAATTCTGAGAGAATCAGAAGAAATAGTGGCTAATGTAGTGCCACCGAGAAAAGAAGAGGAAGAAGTGATTCCACCTCCAGAAGAAGAGAAAGTAGAAGAAAAAGCAGAAGAGAAGATAGAAGAAAAGCCGTCTCAGGAGACCGGAGAGAAAAAAGAAGAAGTAAAAGAAAAAATAAACGATTAATTTTATATGTTTTCTCGTCTCTCAAGAACACTCGTTCTGATTAGTTTTATCTCAAGTTTATGTTTTTTTAGTTCTCTTTTTAATTTTCAAAGTTCTGCTCAAAGCTTAATTGAGGAAAGAGAAGCATTGGAGAAAGAATTACAAAAACTGGAGGAAGAAATTGCTCAGTACGAAAGGGACATTACAAAAACTCAACAAGAGAAAAAGAGTTTACAGAACGAAATTTATATCTTAAGGCAGAAAATTAATAAATTAGATTCTCAAATTTACCGAAACAATCTAATTATTAAAGATTTAAGTCTTCAGATTCAAGATACTCAAAATTCTATTAATCAGACCAGCCTAAAGATTTCTCAGATTCAAGAGAATCTTGGTAATATTTTGCAACTTCGTTACGAAGAAGACCAAAGAACGTTAGTTGAGATATTTTTAGTCGAAGAAAGTTTATCTGGTTTTTTTGACAATCTAATGGCTTTGGAGGTTCTTAATTTAAAAACTCAAGAGCTTTTAAACAATGTAAAGAATTTGAAGACCAATTTAGAGAACCAGAAAAAGGAAATGGATCAAGAGAAAGAGAACTTAGAGAGAATGGTAATTATCCAAACTCTTCAGAAACAAGAACAACAAAAAACTAAACAAGAGCAAGAATATCTTTTAAGGCTTACCGAAAGCCAATATCAACAATATCTTCAAAAGAAACAAAAAGCTGAAGAAAAAGCAGCGGAAATTAGAGCAAGAATCTTTGAGTTGATCGGTGTGCCAGAAGCCCCAACTTTTGGTGAGGCCTTGGACTTGGCTAAGTATGTTCAAAGTATTACTGGCGTGAGACCTGCCTTTCTTTTAGCAGTTTTAACCCAAGAGTCAAACATTGGCAAAAATGTTGGCCAATGTTATTTAAAAAATCCTACTACCGGGGAAGGAGTAGTAGCTTTTAACGGTAAAAAAGTTTCTCGGGTGATGAAGCCAAACAGAGACGTTCCTTATTTCTTAGCTATTACAAAAAAATTAGGTCGTGATCCTTATAACACATTGGTTTCTTGTCCAATGAGCTATGGTTGGGGGGGAGCAATGGGACCGGCTCAATTCATTCCCTCTACTTGGGTGCGCTATGAGGAAAGAATAAGTAAGATCACCGGAAAACCTGCTGATCCTTGGAATATTAAAGACGCTTTTTTAGCAGCTGGATTGTACTTGGCTGACTACGGAGCAGCTAAAGGAACTGAAACGGCTGAGTGGAAAGCAGCAATGATTTACTTTTCAGGCACCACTCGAAGAACTCGTTACAATGGTTATGGATTTTATGGAGACTCAGTAATAAATCTGGCTGCTAAATATCAAAGCGATATCGAAGTTTTAGAGGCAGCAAAGTGATGATTAAGCGAGATTTCTTTGAAGTTTTTTAATAATTGGACTTAGATCTCCATTGAGAATTTTCTCAATGTTATGCCAGCTTTTTTTAATTCGATGGTCAGTAACTCTATCTTGGGGAAAATTATAGGTTCTTATTTTTTCTGCTCTTTCTGATGAACCGATTTGACTTCTTCTTTTTTCTTTGATTTCACTTTCAGTTTTTTCTTTTTCTATTTCAAAAAGCTTAGCTTCTAAGATTGAGAGAGCAGCTTTTTTATTTGCTTCAAGATTTCTTTGCGATTGAGAAGAAACAACTAAACCAGTTGGTAGATGGGTAATTCGAACAGCAGTTTGACGCTTATTAACATACTGTCCCCCAGGACCTGAGGCTTTAAAAAAATCCATCTTAATTTCCGAAGGTGAAATCTTAATCTGTTGGGATCGGGGCTCTGGTAAAACTGCTACTGAAACAGTAGAGGTGTGAACTCTGTTTCCTTTTTCTGTCTTAGGTACTCTTTGGACTCGGTGGACTCCTCCTTCATATTGGAGTTCTGAAAGAGCACCTTCTCCTTTTATTTTTATGATTATTTGTTTAAATCCTCCCAGATCAGAGTAGTGGGCATCCAGGACGCTAAGCTTCCAGTTTTTTGATTGAGCATATTTTGAATACATTCGAAAAAGATCTCGGGCAAACAAAGCCGCTTCTTCTCCTCCAGCTCCCGCTCTAATTTCCATAATAAGTGAGTCCATAATTTTGATTGTATTTAGAGTTAATTATATTTTCAATTATATATTTTGAAACTTGATTTTTCAACTTTTTTTTGTTAACATTCAAAAAATTGAGGATAAGGCCAACAAAGGCTAGCTAAAATAATTATGAAGAAGGACATTCATCCAAAATACTATCATAGAGCAAAAGTCCATTGTGCTTGTGGGGCTAGTTTTGAAATCGGCTCGACTAAAGAATCGATCGAAACAGAAATCTGCTATAAATGCCACCCTTTCTTCACTGGTAAAGAAAAACTTGTGGATACCGCTGGAAGGGTGGAGAAATTTAAGAGAAGATTAGCCAAGAAAGAAGAACTCGTAAAAAAGAAGAAAAAATAAACTATGACAGTAGAAATTATTGATTCCAAGAAAAAATATAAGTACGGCATAAAACCTAAAGAGATGATGGCTGCGGGAGTTCATCTTGGACATCGGACCTCAAAACTTCACCCAAAGATGGAAAGTTTTATTTTGGGAATTAGAAATACCGTTCATGTTTTTGATTTAGAAAAAACTGCAGAGTATCTAGAAAAGGCATTAAGTTTTATTGAGGAAATGAGTAAAAAAGGTGGCACTTTACTTTTAATTGGAACAAAAGTTCCTCTCCGTAGTTTGGTTACTCAAATTGCTAAAGATTGTGGACTTCCTTATGTTACTGAACGATGGTTGGGTGGAACATTTACTAATTTTGAAGTAATTTCCAAAAGAGCAGAATATTTTAAAGAAATGGAAGAGAAAAAGGAAAAAGGGGAGCTTGAAAAATATACCAAAAAAGAAAGAATGAAGATAGAGAAAGAGTTAGAGGATTTAAGAAAAAAATTTGAAGGGATAAAAGATATGAAAAAAATTCCCGAAGCGGTATTTATTTGTGATATTATTAAAGATAAATTAGCTTTAAAAGAAGCAAAAAAGAAAGGAGTGAAGGTGGTGGCTATCTGTGACACTAATGCCGACCCTTCCTTAGTTGATTATCCTATTCCAGCCAACGACGATGCAATATCTGCGGTAAAATATATTTTGGAAAAGGTTAAAGAAGTGATAAAGAAATCCAAAGCCCAAATGTCAAATACCAAAGCAAATCCAAATGACTAAATGTCAAATTTGGATTTTGGATTTCGAGCTTTATTTGTCATTTGGATTTTGTCATTTGGATTTCTCATACTATGGTTTCAATTACTCAACTCAAACAACTTCGAGAGGAAACTGGTATTTCGATGATGGAATGCAAAAAAGCTCTAGAAGAAGCAAAAGGTGATATCAAAAGAGCCAAAGAGATCCTCCGAGAGAAAGGCAAAGAAATGATAAAGGGAAAAGAAGGAAGAAGTACTTCTCAAGGAATTGTAGCAAGCTATATTCATTCAGGCTCCAAAATTGGGGTTTTGCTTGAATTACATTGTGAGACTGATTTTGTAGCAAAATCAGAAGAGTTTAAAAAACTGGCCCATGAAATCTGCTTACAGATTGCAGCGATGAAACCCCTTTTTGTAAAAACCGAGGATATCCCGGAAGAATTTTTAGACGGGGAGAGAAAAATTTATCAAAAACAATTTGAGGATTCTGGTAAACCCCAAAAAATAGTTGAACAGATTATCGAAGGTAAACTAGAAAAATACAAAAAGGAGATTTCCTTGCTTTCTCAATCTTGGGTCAAAGATGAATCAAAAACGATTGGAGAGCTAATTGATGAATATATTGCGAAATTAGGTGAGAGAATTGAGGTAGCAAGGTTTGCCAGATACGAGATATAAATCTCAAAGCTCAAATGTCAAAACTCAAAACCAAATGTCAAATGTTAAATGTTTTGTTTAATATTTAGATTTGACATCTAACATTTGAGATAATTTCGTGTTAGAATTCACTGCAAAAATAATTTTAATAGGAGGGATATTGGGAATGGGCTTTATTATCCTTCGGAAAATTCCGGTTCTGGTTAATTTACCAGAAGTTGGAGAATTAACAGAGAGAAAACCACTATCTTTCCGTTCTTTACTAAGAGAAAAAATTAAACCTAAAGAGAAACTAAAATTCCTAAAAGAGGTTGTAGTAAATAAACCAGTAGCAGGAATCAAAAAAATAAGAAGAAAGAAATCTGAATTTGAAGATGAGAATAAAGAAGTTAATTTCTCTGAAGATTATTGGGAAAAGATACGAAGAGGAGAGTAAAAATTTCTGGCTCACTAGCTATCACTAGCTATTAGGATAAATAGCTATTTGTCTGTCGGTCTTCCTTAAGCCGAGGTAGCTCAATGGTAGAGCAATGGTTTTGTAAACCATAGGTTGGAGGTTCGAATCCTCTCCTCGGCTTATATTCGTTTTTTGGCAGATAGGTTAAAAAATAGTGGTTGATTAATTCGGCTCTTGACAGAAAAAATTAGATAGGTAGAATAGAAGTTAGAAAACTGTTTTCAAAAACAGATACTTCTTGCTCTTTCCAATTGAATAATTGGATTTTTAATTCCAAAGATTTCCGATTAAATGATTGGGTGAGATAACTATTTATTGAGAGTTTGATCCTGGCTCAGGATGAACGCTGGCGGCGTGGATAAGGCA
>CAYQJC010000006.1:0-2836 GCA_964417825.1 uncultured Candidatus Saccharibacteria bacterium
TATTCTCGCATTTCCATTTGGGCTTTTAACTGTCTCCAGGTATCCAAAACTACGCTAACCACAATCAACAAAGCCGTACCGCCAATTAGAAAACGAAAAGCAGTGACCCCAGTTGCTCCCTGAACAATCGATGGCATTACCGCAATTGTACCCAAAAATATCGCCCCCAAGAAGAGAACTCGATAAAGAATCTTGTGTAAAAATTCAGCTGTTGATTTTCCCGGCCTTATTCCAGGCACAAACCCCCCCATCTTCTGAAGATTTTCAGCAATGGATTTTGGATCAAAAGTCACTGCGGTATAAAAATAAGTAAAGAGAAATACTAAAATGAAAAATAAACTTCCGTAAATCCAAGGTGTTTGTAAGAAATTTGTGATAGTTTGAGCAAAATTTGCCAGAGCCATATTTCCTCCACTAGCAAAAAAACTTGCTATCATTCCCGGAAAAAGCAGAAGGGAAAGAGCAAAAATTATTGGAATAACGCCTGCTGGATTAATATTCATTGGGAGATAAGTTGAAACTCCACCATACATTCTATGCCCTCTTACTCTCTTGGCATAAGAAATAGGAATGTTTCTTCGAGCCTCAGTAATCAAAACTACTCCAGCAATAATTATCAGGGCTACGGCGAAAAAGAAAATATAAGAGGGTAAACGCTCGGGAGTGTAGGTTAAAGCAAGCTGACGGATCTCGGTTGGGGTTCGAGCAATAATTCCTGCAAATATTAAAAGCGATACTCCGTTGCCTATTCCTTTTTCGGTGATTAATTCACCAAGCCACATTAAAAACAAAGCTCCACCCGTAATGGTGATAACTGAGGTAAGAAGTTGAGTTGAAGTTAAAGAAGGTATAGCTCCTTGTCTCTGGAATAACGTTAACATTGCGTAAGCTTGAATTGTTGCCAGGGGCACGGTTAGAATTCTGGCGTATTGATTAAATCTTCGCCTACCTTCTTCTCCTTCTTCTCGATATAATCTTTCTAACTGAGGAAAAATCATAGTCAAAAGTTGGAAAATAATAATCGAGGTAATGTAAGGACCAAGCCCAAGCATCACAATTGATAACTTACTTAAAGCTCCACCGACAAAAAGATTCAAAAGTCCAAAAAACTGGTTCTGAGAAAAGAACCTCCTTAAGTTTTCTAAATCAATTCCAGGAATAGGAATGTTAGCAGCTAATCGGAAAATAGCAAAGATAAACAAAACAAATAAGATTTTGTTTCTTAGTTGACGATCTTTAAAAATTAAGATAAGTTTTTGAAACCAGTCCATAGAAAATCCAAATGTCAAAATCCAAATTTCAAATCAAGCCCAAGGCTCAAAATCCAAAACACTATTTCTTATTTTTGTCATTTGGATTTTGGATTTGATTTGACATTTGAACTTTGGATCTTGGGATTAATAGTGCCTCCTGTTTTTTCTATTTTCTCCCTGGCCCCTTTGGAGAGTTTGCAACCCTCAACAATCAACTTCTTTTTTATTTCTCCTTTACTTAATATTTTAACTTCCGGTACCTTTCCTTTTATTTTACGTATTATTTTTCTTTCAATCAAAATTTTAGGAGTAATTTTTTCTCCTGATTTAAATTTTTCTTCTAAAGTTGAAAGGTTCACTTCCACTTGGAACTTCTCCTTAGTTTTTTGGCGATAACCTCTCAACTTAGGATATCTTTTTATCAACTCACGAATTATCGGCTGAAATTTTCTTCCCGCCCTTGCTTTCTGTCCTTTAATTCCTCTTCCTGAATAAGTTCCTTTCTTCCCTCCACGTCCTATTCTCTTTTTTGTTTTTTTCTTATGAATTGGTTTAAGTTGATGAAGCTGCATAGGGTCAATTTTACAAGTTAATAATCGCTTCGCTTTAACAATCTAACATAATAAATAATTTGTTAAGTTGATTTCAACTTCTGTAAAGCTGTGATGGTTGCTCTAGCAATATTAATTTTATTTCTTGAGCGAGATAATAATTTTGAAGAAATGTTCTTTATCCCTGCCAATTGACAAATCACTCTCACTACTCCTCCTGCTACCAATCCTCTTCCTATGGCTTGAGGCCTCAAGAGAACTCTAGCTGGTCCATATTTCGCTTCAATCTCATGGGGAATGGTTTCTTTAAAAATCGGAACTTCAATCAAATTTTTCTTGGCAATTCTGGCAGCCTTTTCTATAGCTTGGGCAACATCTCGTCCTTTAGCTGCTCCCACTCCCACTTTACCAGTTTTGTTACCAACAACAACTACAGCTCGAAATCTAAGCTTTTTTCCTCCGGCTGTTACTCGGGTTACCCGAGCTAAGTCTAATAACTTACTCTCAAATTCATCTTTAGTTTTTGATGACTCTGGTGTTTTTTTCATAATTAGTAAAAGTTTGAATCTTGCTTTCAGCGGGAGAAAATTAAAATCTTAGCCCTCCCTCTCTCGCCCCTTCGGCTAGAGCTTTAACCAGCCCATGATATTTATAACCTCCTCGATCAAAAACTACTTTTTTAAATTTCTTTTCAATTGCCTTCTTAGCAATCAATTTTCCTACCTCAAAAGCTAAACTTACCTTCCCTTTAAGGTTTTTTTTATCTTTCTCTTCTTTTTGAGTTTTATTTTTTATTTTTGATTTTTGATTTTTTATTTTTGATTTTCTTAACTCAAGATCACTGGCTGTGGCAATTGTTTGACCTTTTTCGTCATTAATTAATTGAGCATAAATGTGTTTGTTAGATCTAAATACACAAAGCCGAGGAACCTGAGTTGTTCCGAATACTTTAGCTCTAACTCTCTTGTGGCGCCTTATTCTTTTTTGTTGCTTTTCCAACATAACCAATTTTTAGTTCATAGTTTATAGTTT
>CAYQJC010000006.1:2936-24217 GCA_964417825.1 uncultured Candidatus Saccharibacteria bacterium
TTCTTTTTTGTTGCTTTTCCAACATAACCAATTTTTAGTTCATAGTTTATAGTTTTCGGTTTTCAGTTTTAGCCAGTGGTTGCTGCTGTTTTCTTGCCTTCTTTCTTTCTTACTTTCTCACCAACATACCTGATTCCCTTTCCTTTATAGGGTTCAGGAGGACGAACTTTTCTGATCTTGGCTGCAAATTCTCCGACTCGTTGTTTGTCAATTCCTGAAACTTTAATTATATTTTTCTCTATTGAAACATTAAGATCTGGGGGAATTTCCAATTTCACCGGGTGAGAAAATCCAACCTCTAATTTAAGAACCCTCTCTCCCTCTATAGAGGCCTTATAACCAATTCCTCTTATCTCTAACTGCTTCTCAAAACCCTCAGTTACTCCTTTAAGGTTGTTTTGCAAGAGTGCTCGAGTCAACCCCCAAAGAGCAGGTGTTCTTTTTGTTTTTCTTTTCGGAGAAACAACTACAACACTATCTTTTTTTTCAACCAAAATCTCTTGGGGAATTTCCTGAGAAATTTCTCCTTTTGGGCCTTTAACTACAACCTGTCGGCCTTCTATTTTAATTTCAACATTCTCAGGAATTAATATTGGTTTTTTACCTATCCGCGACATATATTAGTTTTTAGTTTTTAGTTTATAGTTTTCGGTTTAGGGTTTGGTTTTTACCATATTTCACAAAGCACTTCGCCCCCAAGTTTATTTTTTCTCGCCTCTTTATCAGTCATTAATCCTTTTGGAGTTGAAATTATAGCTATCCCATAACCATCTTTTACTTTTTTGATTTCCTTTACTTTTTTATAAATTCGCCGACCCGGCTTAGAAATCCTTTTTAAATTAGATATAGCCGGAACTCCATCATTATTATATTTCAAAAGAATCTTTATTACTTTCTTAGCTCCCCTGCCCTTCCTTTTAAAATCTGTAACAAATCCATGCTTTTTTAGAATTTCAGCAATTTTTAATTTTATCTTTGAAAAAGGGACCTCTACTGTCGTGTGTTTGGCAGCTAAAGCATTTTTTATTCGATTAAACATATCAGTTATTGGATCAGTCATAAATTTAGAAATTAGAAATTAGATTTTACCAAGACGCTTTCTTAACTCCTGGGATTTCGCCTTTACTCGCTAACTCACGGAAACAGATACGACATAGACCAAATTTTCTCATATATCCTCTCCTTCGACCACACCTAAAGCATCTCCGAACAATTCGGGTTTTAAATTTTGGTGACTTTTGAGATCTTACAATTTGTGATTTTTTGGGCATGAACGCTTCGCTAAAATTAAATATTAAAAATAAAATTATAAAATATTTTTGCGTTTTTTTATTTGTGTTTTTTATCTTTTATTTTTTATTCTTTATTTTTCAATGGAAATCCTAATAATCTTAGTAACTCTATCCCCTCCTCTCTGCTTTTCGCTGTGGTAACAATAGTTACTTCCAATCCGAAAATTCCTTTTTCTTTTTCTGCAACTACTTCAGGAAATGGAGTAAATTCCTTAAATCCCAAAGTGAGATTTCCTTCTTTGTCTACTGATTTTAAGGGGATACCTCGAAAATCCCGAGTTCGTGGTAAAACTAACATAATTAATTTCTCTATAAAATCATACATTCTTTCCCCTCTCAAGGTCACTTGGGCCCCTACAATCATTCCCCTTCTCAATTTAAATCCAGCAATCGATTTCTTCGCTTTTCTTGGAGCAGGTTTCTGACCGGTGATTAAACTTAATGATTTTAGAACAAAATCTTGAATTTTCTCTCTTTCACTTGATCCTTTACCAGTTACCATTCTCCCAAAACCTGAATTAATTACAACCTTATCAATTTTTGGACAAGAAAATGGGTTTTTGTAACCAAACTTCTCCATTAATTTAGGTATTACTTCTTTTTTATATTTTTCTTTTAATCTCAACATGATACTAATTTATGAGTTTAATGTGAATTCACCAATTAGCAACAATAATTAGCAACAATAAGGTTTTCTCCATCAAATTTCTGCTCCACATTTTTTGCAAATCCTATGTTTCCCTCTCTCTGTTAATCTATACCCTACCCGAGTAGGCTGATTACATTTGGGACAAATCAGTTTTGTTTTAGCAATATTAATCGGGGCAGGAACCTCAACTATTTGTCCTTTTTCTCCTTCTCTTCTCGGTCTCTTGTGAACTTTCTTTATATTCACTCCTTCAACTAAAACTTGGTTTTCTTTAGGAAAACCTCTTAGAACCCTCCCTTTCTTTCCTCGATCTTTCCCTTTAATTATTAATACTTGATCGCCTTTTCTTATTTTCACAAATATTCACCAATCTACCACGAATATCACAAATATTTATTTGCGAAAATTCGTGGGAAATTCGTGCAAATTAGCGATTATACTATCTCCTCAGCTAAAGTAGCGATTTTACCGAAACCTCTCTCTTTCAGTTCCCGAGGAACAGGCCCAAAAATCCGATTACCTTTAGGATTCTTGCCTTCTCCTAAAATACAACAAGCATTTTCATCGAATTTGATATAAGAGCCGTCTTTTCGACGATAAGGCTGCCTTTGCCTTACTATTACTGCTCTAACAATGTCATGAGTTTTTACCTCTTTCCTTGGTTCGGCTTTTTTTACTGCCCCAACAATAATATCACCTATTCTAGCATAGCGCCTTCTGGTTCCACCGGGAATATTAAAACATTGGACTATTTTTGCTCCGGTATTATCAGCTACGTTTAATTTTGTGCCAGGTTGAATCATACTTTTTTAATAACTCGCCATTTCTTTTCTTTACTCAAGGGTCGACATTCTTCAATGATAACTTTATCACCCACTTTATAATCTTCTTTTTCAACATGGGCTTTATATTTTTTGTGGACTTTATATCTTCTTTTCAATCTTGGATGTTCCTTTTGAGTTTCAACTTTAACCACTACTGTCTTTTGCATTTTGTCAGAAACGATTACTCCTTGTAATCTTTTTTTAGGCATAATATAATTTATTTTTGTTTCAACAAGGTTAATATTCTGGCGATATCTTTTTTAATTTCTCGGATCTCTCGAATATTCTTAACCTTTCCAGCTATTAAATCAAAACGAAGTTCCCTTAACCTTTCTCTTTTTAAAGCTAATGTTCTTTGAAGTTCACTTTTGGACATTCTGGCAAATTCTTTTATTTTTTCGGTCCGTTTTGACATAAAATTTCTTATGCTTCCTTTTTAATAAATTTTGTCTTAATTGGCAATTTGTCAGCAGCTTTTTTAAAGGCTGCCTTGGCTAATTCTTCTTCTACTCCGTCCAACTCAAAAATTATTCTACCAGGCTTTATTGGAAAAACATAATGGGAAACACTTCCTTTTCCTCCTCCCATTGGCACTTCAGTTCCTTTAGAAGTTACTGGTTTTTGGGGGAATATCCTAATCCAAAGTTTGCCTTTTTTCTTTAATTCTCTGGAGATAACTCTTCTAGCTGCTTCTATCTGACGCGAACTAATCCATTTCCGGCCCATTGATTTCAAGCCAAAACTGCCGAAACTAAGTTCGGTTGCTCGGCTTTCTACCCCTTTGCTTCGCCCTTTTCGCCATTTCCGATGTTTCATTTTCTTTGGTTCTAACATATCAATTATCAATGATTATTCGCTGATTAGCTGAAACGTTCCCCCTTGTATATCCAAACTTTTACTCCGATCACCCCGTAAGGGCAGCGAGCTTCACTGAATCCATAATCGATATCGGCTCGAAAAGTTTGACGAGGCAACTTCCCTTCTTTCAACCACTCAGTTCTGGCAATCTCTATCCCATTTAACCTACCTGACACCTCAATTTTAGCCCCTTTTACTTCTTTCTGCTCCATAACTCTGCTTAATGCCATTTTTAAAGCTCTGCGATAAGGAACCATCTTTTCAAGTTGAGAAGCTACCCATTGACTTACTAAAGAAGCCGAACTCCAAGGATTTTTTACTTCTAGAATTTCTATTTTTACCTGTTGAGTAGATTGGGAAGAATTTTTTTTGTTTTTTTTGAGAAGCACCTCAATCTCATTTTTTAACTCCTCCACTCCCTTACCCCCTCTTCCAATAATTAAAGCGGGTCGGGCTGTTTTAATAAGAACTTTTAATTGGGTTTGAGTTCTTTCTATCTCAATACTTTCTATCGCTCCTTGGGGAAGTTTTCTTCTTAAATAATTTCGTATCAGAAAATCCTCCTTCAGGTATTGAGGGAAATTTTTTTTATAGAAGCCTCGAGATAGCCAATCTTTCACTTCCTTTATTTTCAAAATTTTTGGATGAGTTTTGTGGGTCATAATAATATGTATGTAATAACTAGAATGCTTTTCGTCGGAAAATCTTTTTAAACCTACTTTCTTTTTTTACCGGAGTTATTTCCTTCTCTGGCTTTTTGATTTCTGGGACTTTTGGTTTAATTTTTTTCTCAGCTGCTTTTTCTCTCGGTTTTGGAAGCTTTTCTTCTTTGCTTTCCTCTTTTCTTTCCAATCCCTTCCCTTTCTCTCCTTCTAAAATTAAGGTAATATGAGAGGTCTTTTTCTGAATCTCAGCTGCTCGTCCGCGAGCTCTAGCTCTCCATCTTTTCAGCTTTGGCCCCTCATCAACCAAAATAGTTGAGATCCATAAAGTTTCTTCATCAAGTTGGAAATTATTTTTAGCATTAGCTATAGCTGAATCTAAAAGTTTCCTTAAGGGTCTGGCGGCCCTCCGGATGCTAAAATCTAAAATATTCTTAGCTTCACTCACCTTTTTTCCCCGGATCAAATCAGCTACTTGCCGGACTTTTCTTGGTGCCATCCGTAAATATTTTAATTTCGCTTTAACTTCCATAAAATAAGTGATTAAGTGGTTAAGTGATCGAGTAGCTGAGAAGTTTTCTTGACCATTCAATGACTCGATGACTTAATGACTCGATGACTTATTCTTTCGCTCTTTGGGCTTCTTTTTCCCTTTCTTTTGCCTCTAGTTCTCTCTGCATTTTACCTCCATGTCTCTGGAATTTTGTGGTTGGAGCAAACTCACCTAATTTGTGACCAACCATTTCTTCAGTTACATAGACTGGAATATGTTCTCGGCCATTATAAACCCCAAAAGTAAAACCGACCATTTCTGGAGTAATGGTACAATCTCTTGACCAGGTTTTTATGATCACCTTATCTTCTTTCTTCACTTTTGAAATCTTTTTCAGTAATTTTTTGTCTACATATGGTCCTTTTTTAAGTGATCTTGGCATAAGTTTAAGTGATTAAGTAACTAAGTGATCGAGGGATTGAGCAATCAAGTGATTAAGAAAAAACTCAATATGACTCAATGATTTAGTGGCTTTATTTCTTTCTCTTCCTTCTGGGCCGTCTTGAAATAATTAACTTGTCTGTCCACTTTTTCTTTCTTGTTTTCACTCCTAATGCCGGTTTTCCCCAAGGCGTTTTGGGGTGAGCCAAACCAATCGGCGCTTTTCCTTCTCCGCCTCCATGGGGATGTGAAGCAGGGGTCATAGCCGAACCCCGAACGGTTGGTCGCCAACCCTTTAATCGAGCTCTTCCTGCTTTTCCAAGTTTCTCAAAACGGTGTTCCGAATGGGAAACCTGCCCAATTGAAGCAAAACACTCAGAAAAAACCTTACGCACTTCTCCTGAGGGCATTTTTAAATGAGTGTATCTCCCTTCCTGACTCATCACTTGGGCTGAAGTTCCTGCACTTCTAACTATCTTCCCTCCTTTTCCGGGCTCAAGTTCAATATTGTAAACCATCGTTCCAACTGGAATATTTTTAAGTTTCATTCGGTTCCCGAGTTTCAAGGGAGCTTTCTCAGAAAAAATTATTTCATCTCCGACTCTTAATCCCTCAGGAGCTATAATATACTTCTTTTGACTATCTTTGTATTCCAAAAGAGCCAAATAAGCTGTTCGATTTGGATCATATTCTAAGGCAATAACTTTTGCGGGCATATCAAGTTTTTCTTGGCCAAACTCAACCACTCGGTACATTCTCTTTACACCTCCTCCACGATGACGCACGGTAATTCTCCCAGAACTTGATCTTCCAGCTTTTTTCTTTAAAGGCCTTAGCAAACTTTTCTCTGGCTCTTTTTTTGTCAAAATTGTTTTCATAAATTTTATCTTGGTAATATTTCTATCTTTTGCCCTTCTTTTATTTTAACAATTGCTTTTTTATATCCTTTCTTCCACCCTACACTTCTACCTAATCTTCTTCTCTTTGGAACCATCTTAATAGTTCTGACTTTTATTACTTCCACTCCATACACTTCTTCGATTGCTCTTTTTATCTCCGGCTTAGTGGCTCGTTTACTTACCCTGAAAACATATTGATTCTCCTCTCCCAATCTGGTTGCCTTCTCAGTAATATGTGGAGCTTCCAAGACAAGAGGAGCTATTTTCACTTCTCTTTTCCTTTCTTTTTGGGGTCGACCCGGAATTTCCTCTCTCTTCTCCGGTTTCTCTTTAATTCTTTCTTTTGGTTTTTCTGTCTTCTCTGGCTCCTCTTTCTTCTCTACCCTCTTCTTTGATTCTTTCTTTTTAAAAATATTTAATATTGGCATAATTATTTCAAAAAGGTTTCTTTTATTGCTTTTATGGAATCTTTTGGCATTAATAAATATTTAAAAGATAGTAACTCTAAAGCATTAAGATCTCTAGCTTGAATTGTTTCAACTTTAGGAAGGTTTCTTGCCCCTAATATTATGTTTTTGTCAATTTTTGGCAGGACAATCAAGCAACTTTGATTTTTACAAGGAAGCTTTTGTAAAACCTCAAAAATTTTTTTTGTTTTGGCTTCGGTAACTTCCAACTTGTCCAACAAAACTAAAAGATTGTTTCTTGCTTTTTCTGAGAGAACCATAAACAATGCCTTTCTTCTCATCTTCTTTGGAATTCTTTTTTTAAAAACTTTCTCTTTTCTCGGCCCAAAAGTCACACCTCCTCCGATCCACAAGGGAGAACGGATTGATCCGTGACGAGCTCTGCCAGTTCCTTTCTGAGGCCAAGGTTTTCGCCCTCCTCCTCTAACTTCTCCTCTGGTTTTAGTATGGGCAATTTTCTCTCGCCTGTTTGCCATCTGACAAACCACCACCTGATGGACTAAATCAGGGTTTATTTTGACATCAAAAACTTCTTTAGGTAACAAGGTATTCCCCACTTCTTTCCCTTCTTGATTGTAGACAGATACTTTCATAAATCCAGAATCTAAATGTCAAATATTTGGATTTTAGATTTCGAGCTTTCTTTGGTATTGGATTTTATCATTTGGATTTTATCTCAAGTAGGGTTCCCCGTCTTCCAGGAACCGCTCCTCGAACAGCAATTAAATTATTTTCAGGGTCAACTTTAACTATCTCTAAATTCTTCACAGTTATCCTCTCTCCCCCCATTCGACCTGGCATTTTTCTTCCTTTAAGCACTCTTTCTGGACCACTGGGTCCAACCGAACCTAAAGTTCTATGTTCATGTTTTACCCCATGGGTAGCGTCTCTCCCGGAAAATCCCCATCTTTTAACTGCTCCCTGAAATCCTTTTCCTTTGGAAATCCCGGAAACTTTGACTTTATCGCCTTCTTTAAATATTGATACATCTATTTTTTGCCCTAATTCATAATTTCTGATTCCTGACTCATCTACTTTAAATTCTCTTAAGTAGCGGAAGGGTTTATTTTTTCGAGTTTTTCTAACTTTTTTTGGCTTTAATTTTTCGAATCCAACTTGTAAAGCAGTGTATCCGTCTTTCTCTTTAGTTTTCAGTTGAGTAACAAAGCAAGGACCAGCTTCAATTAAAGTGACTGGAATGACTTTATCGTCCTTGAAAATCTGAGTCATTTCTAATTTTTTCCCTAAAATAAATTTCATATCTATTTTTGCAACGGCGAGCACGAGGAGCGGAGCGACGAGTCGCCGTTGCTGTGGGGCCCCCAATTCCGCTGAAAGCGGGATTGGGGGATTAAATGAAATACCGGGCAACTAACCCGGTATTTCAAGTAAGATGGATAGTCGCTCAAAAAAGGATCAATTATGTAGTTTTAACTTCAATTTCCACGCCGGTGGGTAAAGTTAAATCTCTTAAAGCGTCAATGAACCTTTGATTTGGGTTAGGAATCTCAATCAATCTTTTATGAATTCTCATCTCAAACTGATCCCGGGAATCCTTATGGATGAAAGTCGAACGATTTACAGTATAACGATGGATCTCGGTTGGTAAGGGTACCGGGCCGATAACTTCAACTCCAGCTCTTTGAGCAATTTCTGTAATTTGTCGACAACAAGTGTCGATCACCTTGCTATCGTAAGAGCGAAGTTTAATTCTAAACTTTGTAGTAGTTTCTTGAGTCGCCGCTTTTTTCTCTGGCATCTTTTTATCTAGTTATCTAGCTTATTTTTTAATCGCTGTAGTTTAGTTAACAATCTTCGTTACCACCCCTGCTCCAACTGTTCTTCCTCCTTCTCGAATTGCAAATCTCTGTTGTTCTTCAAGAGCTACCGGAGCGATTAACTTAATTTTAAGGTTAGCGGTATCACCTGGCATTACCATCTCTGTTCCTTCAGGTAAAGTTACCTCTCCGGTAATATCACAAGTTCTTATGTAAAATTGGGGCTTGTAACCAGAAAAGAATGGCGTATGACGACCCCCTTCTTCTTTGGTTAGAGCATAAACTTCTGCTTCGAACTCGGTATGAGGAGTAACTGTTCCAGGCTTTGCCAAAACCTGACCTCTTTCTACATCCTCTTTTTTAAGCCCTCGGAGCAAAATTCCAACATTGTCTCCGGCTCTTCCTTCATCTAAAGTTTTGTTAAACATCTCAATGCTAACTGCAGTAGTTTTTTGAGTAGGACGCAATCCTACTACCTCAACTTCTTCCCCTGGTTTTATGACTCCCCTCTCAATTCTGCCAGTGACAACTGTTCCTCTTCCGGCAATTGAGAAAACATCTTCGATAGCCATTAAAAATGGCTGGTCCAAAGCTCGAGTTGGTTCTGGAATATACTCATCAATCTTGTTTAACAACTCTTGAATTGGTTTCATTGCTTCATCATCAGCTGAGCTGACTTCCAAAGCTTTCAGAGCTGACCCTTTAATTATAGGAATTTCATCTCCAGGAAACTCATATTTTTTTAGAAGCTCTCTTAATTCTGATTCCACTAAAGTAATCATCTCTGGATCGTCAACTTGGTCGGTCTTGTTTAAGAAGACAATAATTGATGGAAGTCCGACTTGTCTTGCTAAAAGAACGTGCTCTCTGGTCTGGGGCATCGGACCATCAGCTGCAGAAACTACCAAAATCGCACCATCCATCTGGGCAGCTCCGGTAATCATATTTTTAATGTAGTCAGCATGACCAGGGCAGTCAATTAGAGCATAATGTCGTTTTTCGGTCTCAAATTCAGTATGAGAAATATTAATCGTCAAACCTCGAGCTTTTTCTTCGGGCGCTGAGTCAATCTCCTCTACTGTTTTTTCAGAAGCTCTAAAACCTTTAAGTTTTGAATACTTTAAAATGGCCGCGGTCAATGTGGTTTTACCATGGTCAACGTGACCGATCGTGCCGATATTCAAATGGGGCTTTGTTCGTTCGAACTTTTCTGCCATATTAATTTATGAAACATGTAACATGGAACATGAAACATAAGAAAATAAAAAGTTTCATGCCTCATGCTTCAAGTTTCGACTTTATACCACCATTATATTAACTTTAAAAACAAAGTCAACCTTTCCGAAGCCGTTGTACGAATTTATGAATTTGCGGCTTTCGTTTAAATTCGTAATTCGTAGGAGAACATTACCCGAAGGGTATATGTTCTTAAAATGGTAAATCTTCTAAAGTTAATTCACTCTCTAATTTTTTTGGTTCAATTTTTTCCTTTTCAGCTTCTTTTTGGAAATTGAATCTTCTCTTGTAATCTTCAAACGAGAGCAAAACCAAAACCGGCCTCCCATTCTCAACTAAAATAACCCGTTCGCCGTCTGAATTAATAAGTTGTTTAATTTCATCTAAATCCATATTTTCCCCACCTAAATTTTGCTTCGCAAAACTTTAGCCGGTCAATCAAAATTAAATATAAAATATTTTTGCGTTTTTATGTTTTTGTTTTTTATTTTTTATCTTTTATTTTTTATTTTAGCGAAGCAATTATCTCCGTTTCCCTTCTATAATCTCCTGAGCAATGTTATCAGGTACTTTTTCATAGTGATCAAATTCCATTGTAAACGTTCCTCGACCTTGAGTCAAGGATCTTAAAGTAGTAGCGTAGCCAAACATTTCTCCTAAAGGCACTTTTCCTTGGATAACTTTTAGATCGGCTCGGTCTTTCGTTTCTTCAATTATCCCCCGCCTTCGGTTTAAATCTCCTATTACATCTCCGAAAAACTCCTCTGGTACCACAACTTCAATCTTCATAATTGGTTCAAGCAAGATAGGTAAAGCTTTTTTAGCAGCCTCTTGAAGAGCTTGGGCTGCGGCAATCTTAAATGCAACTTCCGAGGAATCAACTTCGTGGAAAGAACCATCGTATAAGCTGACTTCCATATCAATCATTGGATAACCTGCTATTATCCCCTTACTCATTGCCTCTTTAACTCCTTTTTCAACAGCTGGAATAAATTCTCGCGGGATAACTCCCCCTTTTATTTCATCTTTAAATTCAAAACCCTCCCCCCGTTTTCTAGGAGAAACTCTTAACCAAACGTGTCCATATTGACCTCGGCCTCCTGACTGCCGAATATATTTTCCCTCCGCTTCAGCCGTTTTCAAAATTGTCTCTTTGTAAGCAACTTGAGGTCTACCAGCAGAAGCATCAACTTTAAACTCTCTTTTCATTCTATCTAACAAAATTTCAAGATGTAATTCTCCCATGCCCGAAATAATTGTCTCCCCTGTTTCTAAATCCTCTTTAACTCGGAAAGTTGGGTCCTCCTCAGCTAATTTCTTTAAAGCCAAGGCTAATTTCTCTTGGTCTTGTTTAGTTTTTGGTTCGACTCGAATAGAAATAACTGGCTCGGGAAAAATGACTTTCTCAAGCAAAATTGGCTGGGAAGGATCACAAAGAGTATGCCCGGTGCTTGTTCCTCTTAAACCCACGGTTGCGGCAATATCTCCGGTAAACACTTCTTCGATCTCACTCCGATAGTTAGCGTGCATTCTTAAAATCCGGCCAATTCTCACTTTCTCCCCAGTGGTTGAATTCAAAGCATAAGAGCCTCGGGAAAGGTGGCCGGAATAAACCCTAAAATAGCTTAAACTACCGACATAAGGATCGGAAGCGATTTTAAAAATTAAAGCACAAAAGGGCTCGGAATCATCAGCTTTTCTTTCAATAACCTCACCTGTTTTGGGATCAGTTCCTTGAATTGGTGGTAAATCCGTGGGGCCAGGTAAATAATAACAAATAGCATCCAGAAGTGGTTGAATTCCTTTATTTCTTAAGGCAGCTCCACAAAGAACCGGCACTAATTTATATTCCAAACTTGCTTTTCTTAGAGCCTGACGAATTTCCTCTGATGAGATTTCCTTTTTATCTAAAAATTTCTCCAGTAACTCATGATCTTCTCCAGCAATTTTCTCTATCATACTCTCTCGCCATTTCTCAGCCTTTTCTCTTAATTCAGGAGGAATCTCTTTTTCGGTAATAATTTGGCCAAAATCGCCTTCGAAATATAACGCTTTTTTCTCAATAAGATCAATTACTCCTTGAAAATTAGATTCTTCCCCAATCGGAATCTGTAAAGGTACGGCAGCCTTGGTCAGTTTTTGGTGAATACTTTCTAAACTCTTTTCAAAACTTGCTCCCATCCTATCTAATTTATTCACGAAGCAAATTCGGGGAACCTTATACATATCTGCTTGGCGCCAAACTGTCTCTGATTGTGCCTCAACTCCTGCTACCCCATCAAAAACCACCACTGCCCCATCTAACACTCTCAGCGATCTTTGAACTTCAGCAGTAAAATCAATATGACCAGGGGTATCAATAATATTTATTCTATATTCATTTCCTTTCTCCCGAGGCAAATTTCTTGGGATCCAATAGCAAGAAGTGGCAGCGGCAGTGATAGTTATACCTCTCTCTTTTTCTTGCTCCATCCAATCCATAATGGCTTGGCCTTCATGAACCTCACCAATCTTGTGGCTAATCCCGGTGTAAAATAAAACTCGCTCCGTAACCGTGGTCTTACCAGCATCAATATGAGCAATAATCCCGATATCTCTTGTTTTTTCAATTGGGTATTCTCTTGGCATAAAACGATCAGCGAGCTAAGTAAGCAAAAGCTCTGTTAGCTTCGGCCATTCGATGAACATTAATTCTCTTTCTCACCGCCTCCCCTTCATTCTTGGCAGCCAAAATTAACTCTTGGGCTAACTTCTCTTCCATTGGTTTTCCTTTCTTTCTCTTGGCTGCCTCAATTATCCATTTCATTGCTAAACTTTGACTACGCTTTTCTCTTACTTCCCGAGGAACTTGATAAGTCGCTCCCCCTATTCGCTGTGGTCGAACCTCAACCGAAGGTCCAACATTTCTTAAAGCTTTTTCAAAAATCTCTACTGGATCTTTTTTCGTCTCTTTTTTAATTATCTCGAAAGCCCTATAGACAATCTTCCGAGCCAAGATTTTCTTTCCTTTTCTCATTACCTGATTAATAAATTTAGCTACCAGAATATTATTATAAACTGGGTCTGGAAGAATTTCTTTTGATTTAAACTTTTTAGCCATAGATTATTTTTTAGCTTTTTCTTTTTTAGTTCCGTACTTGGATCTACTCCTTCTCCTTCCTTCTACCCCTCCGGCATCCAAAACTCCCCTGACAATGTGGTATCTCACTCCTGGTAAATCCTTCACCCTTCCTCCTCTTAAGAGAACCATCGAGTGCTCTTGTAAATTATGACCTTCGCCGGGTATATAAGCGGTCACCTCTTTACCATTCGACAATCTAACTCGAGCTACTTTTCTTAAAGCTGAGTTTGGTTTTTTTGGAGTAACGGTGAAAACTCTAATACAAATGCCCCTCTTGAAAGGTGAGGGATAAAAACTCGGTCGATTTTTCAAAATATTGAAACCAAAAGTCAAGGCCTTCATTTTGGCCTTCTTTTTCAGTTTCTTTCTTGGTTTTTTGATAAGTTGATGTAAGGTTGGCATGATTCAAAACTAAAATAAATAAAGCACTAAGTGCTCAGGTTTTTAATATTAACAAAATTCAAATTTAAAAGTCAAGGGAAAGAAGCTATAAAGGCAAGGGATTACCGGTTATTAAATGAAATAAAGGTTCACAAATAAAAGGAATGCCAATATAAATCATAAAGACAATCACTAAGAAAAGAAGGATAAAACTTGAACTTAAAAGGGTAAGTTTAATTCTGGTTTGAGAGGGGGGTAAGATAGCAAAAAGAAGATGGGAACCATCTAAAGGAGGGACCGGCATTAGATTAAATATCCCAAGTAAGATATTCAACCAAATAAAAATACTAAAGAAGATAATTAAAGATGGATTTGTCAAAGAAGAAAATCTCAAAATTAACCCGACTACCAAAGCCGCTAAAAAATTGGAGCCAGGTCCTGCCAAAGCGATTAAAGTTGGGCCCCACTTTTTGTTGCGGAGATTTAAAAAATTGAAAGGAACTGGTTTTCCCCAACCAATACCAAAGAGAAAAAGAAACAGAGTACCAAAAGGATCCAGATGAGCCAAAGGATTAATTGTCAACCTTCCCATTTCTTTAGCAGTTGGGTCACCTAAAAAATAGGCTATTTGAGCATGGGAATATTCATGCAAAGATAAGGCTAGAAGAATGGAGACCGCCACCATTAAATATAAAGTTGGATTCAAAAATAATAATTGGATAAGCATATTCTATATAGCATCTTCTATAACACCTTCGAAAGGAAAATTTCTTCGAGATTTTCTTATTGCCCGAAAGGAACATTCGAAGTTGCTCTACCGGGCATATTCTTTATCATACCTTAGAAATTTGCAAATTTCAAAAAGTTTTATTAAAATAATGATACTATGGTAAAAAAATGTACAATTTGTGGCAAGAGCTCTCGAGTTTTTGGCAAAAGAAAAAAATTGAGGGGAAAATACAACCCAACCACCAAACGGAGAAAATATCCTAATCTCCAATGGGTTAGAATTCCTGAGGATATTAAAAAAGAAAAATACAAACCCTTCCGAGGTAAAAGAATTCTTGCTTGTACTAAATGTATCAAAGCTTTGGGCAAGTTGAGATAAACGGGGCATGGTGTAATTGGCTAACATAGGCGCATGGGGTGCGTCTGATTCCCGGTTCGAGCCCGGGTGCCCCGAAAGAAAAACCGTCCCGCTTTCAGCGGGACGGTTTTCAGCTGTCAGAGACCCGCTCTCTGAAGCCCGATCTCTGACAGTTTAAAGCCCCAAATCATCAGAAATTTTTTGCATGGCAAACAAGACAATCTCTATGAACTTCTCTAAACTTAGATTTAGATACTCTTGGCATTTGGCAATTATTTTCCGATTTGCCCCTCGAGCAAAAGATTTTTCTTTAAAGCGATTTAAGACATTTTCAACTTTTAAATCATTTATCTTTTTTGAAGGCAAAACCAAGGTTGCTGCTACTATCAAGCCAGTTAAAGGATCAACACAATATAAGGCCTTGGCCATTAAAGTTTTTGGTAAAATACCATGGACCTCATTATGGGCCAAAACAGCTTGGCAAATTTCTTCCTCAAACCCCAGATCTTTTAGCATTTCACTTCCAAGTTTTGAATGCAATTTTGGATCTTCTTTTGTCTTTTCATAATCGATATCATGCAAAAGTCCACAGATCTCCCATTTCTGTTCGTCCTCCCTAAAATGTTTAGCTAATTCTTTCATCGCTGCCCCTACCGCCAAAGAATGTTTAACTAAATTTTGATTATCTAAATTTTCTTTTAATAAATTTAAAGCTTGGCTTCTTTTCATAATTATTCTATCTTAATTAATAACCATTGGTTGGATTTCCTTTTTTGATTTTTCTGTCCTTTAATTTTAATTAAAGTGTAAGTTCCTTTTAATTTTCGCCCTTTTAATTTAAAAATAATTTGATTTTTGGCTCTCAATATTAATTTATATTTACCTTTGTCAAATATTTTAACCCTACCTGCTCCATACAATCCTCCGGGAATTTCTCCCTGAAAATCAATGTAATCTACTGGGTGATCCTCAACTTGCAAAGCTAAGTGCTTAACTCCTTTTTTCTCAGGAACTCCTTTTGGTACTGCCCAAGATTTTAAAACAACACTTTTACCCGCCGAAGTGTTGAAGGAGGCGGGCATTTCCAACCGAAAATCAAAATGATGATGGCTAGCCCAGTGCTCTTGAACCACGAATCTATTTTTAGAAGTTTTCAAAATTTTGCCTTTTGGTTCAGGGGTCTTCCCAAATTTTCTTTTTTGCCAATACTCTTTAAGAGACATTTATCCAAATTGTTTTAAAACCTGGAAGTCCCTTTCTAGAATTTTTTTCATATTCGGGTTGTAAGTGGCAACAGCTGGATGATAAAGAGGAATTATTTTTATATCCCAGAAAAGATTTTTAACCTCAAAAACTTTACCATGGATTTTGCTAATCGGTTGAATCTCATTTTTTAAACCAAATTTTTCCATTAAAAATTTCATTGAATATCTTCCCAAAGGACAAATAACTCGAGGTCCAATAATCTCAATTTGTCGCTCTAGATAAGGAGTGCAAGAGGTAATTTCTTCTTTCTGAGGATCTCGGTTTCCCGGCGGTCGGCATTTTAAAACATTACAAATATAAACTTCCTCTCTTTTCAAGCCAATAGAGTTTAGTAACTCATCTAAAATTTTACCTGCTGCTCCACAAAATGGTCTCCCACTCTTATCTTCTTGAACTCCCGGTGCTTCCCCAACAAACATTATTTTTGCTTCGTGGCTTCCTTCTCCAATTACTGGATAGTTTCTAGTTCTGTAAAGCGGACATTTTTTACAAGCTAAAACTTCCTCTTTGATTTTTCTTAATTCTTCCTCTCGTTTTTTATCCTCCTTTATCATTTAATTATTTTACCTCTTGCCCCCGTTAGAAGTCCAATCTCCTAAGAGAGTGGAGTTATCTTGGACAATTTACTCTTTCTCGCGGGGTTGACAAGGAATTTGGAAATGATTACAATGAAACAACTTTCTTTTTTTGTGGAAAAATTTCTCTAAAAAAAAGCCCTACTCTCTTCCTTTGGGATTGTTCCGAAATACTGCAAGTGGGTGCTCTCACGTTAAGCCATAAAATGGCTTAACAAATCTTGAGCTCCCGTTCGAGAATGTTTGTCGGGCAATCTAATCGGAAGGAGTAGGGCTACTTTTATTGTATAATTTCTTAAAAACCTTTGTCAACCCTGTATGAGAAATTTGACAAAGTGTTTTGTCAAATAAATCACTAAGTTGTTAAAAGCAGTCAAATTTCCTCTACAGGGTAAGCCGAAATTCCTCTAGGGGGTTAATTCCTGAATAAATTTTTCAAGAAAAATTTTAGAGTCCCAAAACTTCACACATTTGTTTAATTAAAGAAACAACTACTGGTGGGGGCATTAAGCTATAGGACAAAACTCCTTCATCATCTCGAACCTGCCAGGGTTTTTTAATTATCTTCACTTCTTTTTTATCTGGATCCCACTTATAGTTATATTCGGGAGTGATTTCGTAATCATCAATAAACTCGGGTGCCTGATCTACCGGTACAGAATTTCGCAAAAGAATTTTAGGAATGCCATAAAGAGAAAAGGCTCTCTTTATCAATTCTTCATCTTTTTTTAATCTCCCTCTGATTGGTTCAATGCCTAAACTATCTCCTTCTTTTTGAATCATTCTGACTCCTTGACATTCTGGATTATCGCAAAGAAGATAAAATTTTTTCTCTTTTTCATCATATTCAATTTTTTTAGTAGGAAGTAGTTTCAAATTTCTTGAGGTTTGACAGATTGGGCAAACTCTCCGGTATTTTATTCTCTCATCAATTACACTTTCGGGGACATCAATAAGAACAAAGACATCGGGATCGTCCCGATAGCCAATTAAATCGCGAAAAAACAAAGAGTAAGAAACCTGATCTAAATCTCGAGGGAAACCGTCAACAAAAAGAGCTTTTTTCTCTCTTTGGCTTATTTCTCTTTTAACTAAAGCTAAAATCAATTCCGAAGGTAAAAGAGTTTGGGTGTTTCTTTTTTCTAAAGAAGTAATTATATCTTTTAGAGATAAATAACCACGATAGTTTTTTGCCAAAAAAGAAATCAACTCTTTCTTTTTTTCTTCATCCTTAACCACCTCATCAAAACTCCTTACCATATCCCCTATCGAAAAATGCTCTATCCTTTCTGGATCAACTACTTCCTTGAACATTTTTGAGTAAGTACCCTTGCCAGAATTTTTTTTACCCAGAAGATAGCTGATAAAACTTCCCCCTCCACTAAGATATTTCCTCAATTTTTCTATTTCCCAGCCGGCTTTTAGCTGAAAATATTTCATCCTCTGGTCAAAATCAGTTAAATCAAATTTTGGAGAAGGTTTGGCTAATTTAGTTTTAAAAATTGGAAATTCCATAAGCGCTTCGCTAAAATCAAATATTAAAAATTAAATATCAAAAAATACATATTAAATATTAAAATTTTTAAATTTTATTTGTCCCGCATTCTGACGGGATCCCGCTGAAAGCGGTGATAATTTTGCATTTTGATGCTTCGGCTCTGCTCAGCATTAATCCTGAGCTTGCCGAATGGATCAATTTTTGATTTTTTATTTTAAGATTTCTCCGTCAGAGAAAATCTTAATGTCACCTTGTTGGTCGGTTCTTAAAACTTTTATAGCAAATTCTTCCAGATTCTTCAAGACATTCTGATGGGGGTGATCGTAAGGATTATTCTTACCACAAGAAATTACCGCGATTTCTGGAGAAACTTCTTTTAAAAATTTTCTGGAAGTTGAAGTTTTACTTCCGTGATGTCCAACTTTTAAAACATCAGAATCAATTCCAACTTTCTCAGCTAAAAGTTGATTTTCAGTTTTTTGAGTGGCATCGCCAGTGAAAAGAAAGGAGGTTTCACCAAAAACCAACTTGACTACAATTGAAGTATCATTACTGTCTTTATATTCTTTGCCTCTTAAATTTTGAAAAGGATATAAGATAAACATCTGAACATTTCCTGCTCTAATTTTTTGGCCCCTTCTAGCTATAATCTCTCGAGCCTTTTCTTTCTGCTTTTCTTTTTCTAAATTTTCTTTCCAATATTCAAAAGTTTTGGTATCTTTTTCTACTCCGTTCCACAAAATATTTTCTACCTTGTATCTCCTTAATACATAATTGAGCCCCGCTAAGTGATCCTTTTCTGGATGAGACAAAATTACCAGATCCAAAGTCCTATCCCAGAAGGGTATCTCACTCGCTAACTTAGTTAAAATTTTCTTTGAAGGTCCTCCGTCAATCAAAATCTGATGACCTTCTGGTGTCTCCATAAAAATGGCCTCCCCTTGTCCAACATCAAAAAAGACAACCTGCAAATTCCCATCTAATTGAAGAATATATTGCCATAAATAAAAATTAGTCAGGGAAAGTAGCACTACAATCAAAATTAAAAACTTTCTTAACATTTTTAAAAAGATATTATTACCAAAATTTTTCTTATAATACGAAACTTGACTTGCTTAAATTTTTCTCTTATAATCACAGTGTTCTTTTTTTGCAAAATTAGGCTAAAAGGAGGTAAGACATGAAAAGGAAAGAAATTCTGGACCTTTATTTAAAAGTTACTTCTGGTATAGCACTTTTATTGTTAGCTAGGAGTGTTCTTTCTCGAGGAGGCAAAAATTTGTGGTGGTTGGGAGCAACACTTTGGTGTTTTGGTTTGGTTATCTTAGTAAATGTTGGTTATCCTTCCTTTCAGAGATTTACTCGAAATCAGTTCTTATTTTTCTTCATTGGGTTGGCCTTTATGTTTTTTTCCTATTTTCCGTGGACATACTGGTGGATAGAGATTTCTTTGGTGCTAGTAGGTTCTTTAATAATGATAGTTGCTCTTGTAAGAACTTATAAAAGTACTATTTAAAACATTTCCCCGGTGTGAGGGTAAATTTTATTAAGCACCGGGGTTTTTAATAAATAATTAACTAAACAAAATCCTCCTCTACTCTCTTTTTCCTTTATATCCTTTGTTTAATTCTTCCAGAAGTTTATCAACATCAATTCCGTACATTTCACAAACTTGTCCAAGAGTTAATTTCTGTATCTCAAACTGAGCCATTGGGCAAGTCAAACAAGGCAAATTATATTTTGCCAAAATTTCTTCTGCTCCTTTCGTTTTTAAAACTTCAGCCAAAGTTGAATCTTTAGTAAATTTTTTAGCCATCTTTTTAACCAGCCAGCCACCCTCCATCTATTACTACATCAGCACCAGTCATATAAGAGGAAGCATCGGAAGCCAAAAACACCACTAAGTTACTGACCTCTTCTGGTTTGCCCACTCTGCCCATGGGAATCCTAGCTAAAATCGCCTTCTCTTGATTGGGATCTTTCTTGATCGGGTCAATCATCGGAGTTTCAATTACTCCCGGTGATATAGCATTAACTCTAATGCCCTTGGGAGCCAATTCCAGAGCCATCGCCTCAGTCATAGCAACAATTCCTCCTTTTGAGGCGCAATAATGAGCTAAGTTTTGAAAACCAATTCCTTGACCGCCCATCGCCACTGAAGCAATATTAACAATACTGCCACCTCCCTTCTCTGCCATCACTTTAGCTGCAGCTTGAGCACACAAAAAATATCCTTTCAAGTTAATAGCCAAAGTTCTGTCCCATTCTTCTTCAGTTAATTCTAAAAAGGGCTTGAACTGAGCAATACCGGCATTGTTTACCAAAATATCTACCTTTCCCCACTCATCAACTGCTTTTTTCACCATCTCATCAACCTCTTTTTTGTTGGTTACATCGCATTTAACAGCCATTGCCTCACCACCTTTTTCTTTAATTTCATCAACCACCTTTTGACAATCCTCTTGAGAGATATCAGAAACTATTACTTTGCAACCATATTCAGCTAACTTTAAAGCATGAGTCCGGCCCATTCCTCGCCGGGCTCCGGTCACAATAGCTACTTTGCCTTTTAAATCTTCAAACATTTTAGGTTTGTGATTAGCTTGGCCAATCACAACTATTATTGAGAAGACCTTTTTAAATAATAATTTCGGCTTTTATTTTTGCGAGGGCTTCTTTGATTAATTTCTCAATATCAAGTTTTCTTTCTTCCTCTTTTACCTCTTTTAACTTTGCTTTGGTCTCGGGATGTTTTGGCAAAAATCTTTGGCAGCAATCCTGAGCTGGCAAGATCGAAATCCCGAAAGTCCCAATTTCTTTAGCTTTTTTTATTATATCTTGCTTGTCCATTCCTATCAACGGACGTAGCACCGGTAACTTAACCGCTTGTTCAATTGCACTGATGTTCTCCAAAGTTTGAGAGGCAACCTGCCCTACGCTCTCACCGGTTATTAGAGCCCGCGCCTTTTCTTTTTTAGCAATTTCTTCAGCAATACGGAACATAAACCGGCGGTACAAAATTACCCTTAGTTTGGCTTGAGTTTTGGTTAAAATCTGCTTTTGAATATCGGTAAAAGGTACCAAATAAAGTTTTGATTGAAATTGGAATTTATTTAAAACTTTAACAATTTTTTTGGCCTTTTCAACTGAAGCCTGCCGAGTAAAAGGATAACTTGTGAAATGCAAAAAAATTACTTTAATCCCCCGCTTCATACCATAAAAACTTGCCACCGGTGAATCAATACCACCTGATAACAAACTTATCGCTTTACCGCTGACACTTACTGGCAACCCTCCAGGACCTTTAATTTTCTCTAAATACAAAAAAGCATATTTCTCAACAATCTCAATAAAACAAGTGATATCGGGATTCTTCAAGTCAACCCTCGCACCAGAACCTCCCTTTCGGTGCAGGGCAAGTTTTTTTAGAACGTACTCTCCGACCTGCTCTGAAATTTCCTGAGAGTTCAATGGAAAATCTTTTTTGGAACGCTGGGTTTCAATTTTAAAAGTTTTAAACTCTTCACCCTTTAAAATTTCAACTGCTTTTTTCTTGATGGTTTCAATCTTTTGCTCGCAACTTAGCGCAAAACTGAAAAAAGCTAACCCAAAAACGTTTTTTAAGTTCTCCTTTATCTTTTCTTTGTCTACTTCTTTTTTCAATTCAACCAAAATCCGGCCAGAAATTCTTCGAACTTCCTGCCAAGAGTTTTTAGGCAAGGCCTTTTTAATATTCTCAACCAGCTTTTCTTCA
>CAYQJC010000007.1:0-22039 GCA_964417825.1 uncultured Candidatus Saccharibacteria bacterium
ATACTCTTTATACTCTTTATGACGCAAAGTAGGCCCGGGAGCATCAAAACAAGAAGCTACAAAATCGGGCTTGAATTCTTTTAAGGCCTTTAAAAAAACTAACAAAAACCCATAGACCCCATTAACAAGTTCCCCCTTTTTAGTGGTTAAAGGGGGTAAAGCATGAAAAGCTCGATGAATTAAAGAATTGCTATCAATAATAATTAAGCGTTTTTTTTGAATCATTTTATCGGCAACTCCACATAAAAAGTAGATCCTCTTCCTTTGCCGGGAGATTCGGCCCAAATTTTTCCTTTATGTAAATCTAGGTATTTTTTAGCTACATAAAGGCCGAGTCCTGCTCCCTCAATAAAGAGATTAATTCCTGCTGACCCTCGAGAAAAACCTTCAAAAATTTGTTTTTGTTCACTTTTGGTCAACCCCTCCCCAGTGTCTTTTACCGAGATTAAAATTGAATTTGGCTTCTTTTTAAGAGCGATCTCGATTTTCCCTTTTTTAGTATATCTTAGGGCATTGTCCAACAAATTTAAGATGACCTGTTGAATTTTAAGAGGGTCAATATTAACCATTGGAAGAGGAGTTTTTGGTTTTTTAAAAACTAACTTTAAGTTCTTTTTTTGGGCTTCGAGCTTTATCTCTTCATAACAAATTTGGATTAACTCTTCTATCTTTGTTGGAGACTTTTGAAACTCCATTTTGCCAAGCTCAATCCTTGAAATATTAAGCAAATCATTGACTATTCTGATAAGACGCGCATTTGATTGGAAAACGTTTTCTAAAGCTTTTTTTGTTTTTTGGGGGATTTGACCATAATCACCTTCTAAAATCATTGAGATATAACCTTTAATGGAGGTTAAAGGAGTCCTCAATTGATGGGAAGCCATTGAAATAAACTCCGATTTTGCTTTATCCAAAGTTTTTAATTCTTCATAAGCCTTTCTTAATTCTTTAGTTTTTTCTTCTACTTTTTCCTGAAGAAGCTGAGAAAAATCTTTAATCTGGTCGTATAATCTAGCATTGTCTAGAGCAATCGAAGCTTGAGAAGAAAGAGTGGTTAGAAGTTCCAGATCTTGTTGAGAATAAGAGTCGCGAGAAATTTTATTCCCGAGCACAATTAAACCAATAATTTTCCCCTCCCTTAAAAGTGGCAAACACAAAACTGCCTCAATCTTTTTCATATTCTCTTTCAACCTCTCAAGATTTCTTTTTTCTTTTTCGTCCTTGGTATCTCTAATAAGAAGATTAATTTCTTCATAAACCAGGGGTTTTTGGCTTTTTTCGAGGTATCTGGTTAAAAAATTATCTTTTACCAGAGAAATTCCATTCTCTTCCCTGAAGCCAATGTTTTTTATAATCTTATAATCTCCAGTTTCTGGCTCTCTCAAGAGAATAACTGTTCTGTCTAACTTCATTGTCCTAATTAAGGTGCTAGTGATTAAAGTAGCTAATCTTTTTAAGTCTAAAACTTGGGTTAATCGCTTTCCTAACTCAGTTAAAACTTTTTGGTAGGAATAGAAAGTGTAATAAAAATACTTTGAGGCTAATTTTTCAAAAAACCAGAAAAGGAGTTTAAAAAGTAAAATAGCAATGATAATTAATAAGGGAAAAAAGGTATTGAAAGAAATTGGCTGAGCAAGTTGGTTGTTTAAAAATATTAAAAGAAACCCCACCCCAATCACCGCCAGGAAACTAAAAACATAAATCGCTCCCCTGCCTAAGACGAACCGGATGTTCATTAAACGGTATCTTGCTATCGCATAAGCGAGAATAAATGGGTAAAGAAAAACTAAAAAGTTTCCATAAGGAGGGAACGGAATGCCATACCAAAGAGGAAAATTAGTTGCTCCTCCTCCAAATCCAATTCCTATCGCTAAGAGAATGTATTTTATTTGCTCATGAACATGACCTCTTGATGTTTTATAAACCTTTAGAAGTTCATAGCAAGCATAACCTACCATTCCCAAATAACCAAAAACAAGATAAACATGGTATAAAGGTCCTGGTTCTGGCCACCAAGGAAAGAAAAGTTGTGGTTTTATATTTTTTATATAAAAAGAACTAAAACTGAACGAAGCTAAAAAGAATGTGAAAATGTATCCAATAATAAGTATTGTTTTCCGCCTTTTTTGAAGATCAAGCAAGGTTAATATCCAATGGAGGAAAGTTATGGGAATAAAAGTCGATCCTAAGCTAAGAAGATGAACCCAAAACAAAGCCAATTGTTTCTCTCTACTTAAAAGCCAAAAACCATAACTGAACGACCAAACAACTAAAGAAAGAGTCATTAACCCGAAAGTCCTGTTAATTAGCCTTTTAGGATTTTTAAAAAAAACTAAACCTCCAAAAATGGCCCCTGAAATTCCGTTTATAAAACCAGATAAAGCAAAGAGGTTCATAGTAAAAATAAGCACAAATTAAAAACCCTGGGAAACTTATTAAATTTTATCATTTCCCAGGGTATTAAGCAATTTCTGGTTTAAATACTTTATTCACCCAAACCTGCCTCGCAAAAGTTTTCCTCCATATAAATCCTCTAAAGCCAATTTGAGTAAGCAGCATTTCCAATTCCTCCTTAGAAAGAAATGTATAAACCCCTTTTTTTCCTTTTTTCTGAATCCCTAGTGCGTGTTTTAAAATTCTCGTTCCTTGGAGAATTCTTGTAATATCTTTATGGACGATATATGCATATATATTTAACATATCAGGCAGAGAAGCAACAAATACCCATTGAAAATGCACATTCTTTTGTGGGGTTGACCATACCATATGTCCTCCTGGTTTTAAAATCCGATACATTTCTTCAAGCACCCTCTTAAGAGCCTCGTTTCCTGTGTATCCCTCGAAATCTATAACGTAGGGCAGAACCAAATTAGCTACAATCCCATCAAAATAATCATCTGGAAAAGGAAGTCTTTCGCCAATATTAGCATAGACAAGCTCTAATGGGAGAGGTTTGTTGACTTTTTTCAGAGTTTCTCTCGCAGGTTTTAAAACGATATCTATCCCAATTATCTTCTTAACCTTTCTTCTTGATTTTTCCCAAATCAACTGGCTCATCTTTGCTGGACCACATCCTATATCTAACCAGATATCTCCTCGCTTAGGCTCAATCAGTTTCTCGATAGTTCTGCTCAGATTGTAATAAGGACGAGCTTTTTCCAGATTAAAATAAATCTCAGCATACTCTTCCCAAAACCTCAGCTCTTCTTTCCACCTTGCAAGTCTTTCTCGGGTTTCTAAATCCAGTTCATCTCGGTTAAGAAAGTCTTCGATATCTTCCGAAGTTAATTCTTCATTCCTTATCCCGTCTCTTATTAATCCGTAAAGGCCCACTTTATTTTTTGCTTTTATTTTCACTTTTTCTCACCTCCTTTATTTAATTTTTAATTTAGCTGGTAAATTTTTACCAGCTGTTTTCATAATACCAAGATTTAAATTTTTGTCAAATTTTCTGACAAAATTTATTGGCAATTAAAAAATTGTCTGAATCTCGAGCCTGGCGCTTTTCAAAACAAGATTTTATTTCAAACCATCTGACATTTTCTACCGTGTACTGGTTCATATGATATTATCCACCTAAGGGGTCTTTAAAAAGAGATGAGAGGTAAGTATTCTGGACATTGTATGACAGTATACGGGGTTATTGTTCCTAAACTTTACTCTATCTCTTCTTGGATAGAGAAAACTCAAAGGTTAACTCAGAAAGCTAAATACAGATTAAAGGTAGTTGATTGGTAAAGATTTCATAGAAAGAATATCTCTTTAACTGCCAGACATTTTGGTTTAACCAGATATACTGTTCGTTCTTGGGTATGTTTTAACCAAGCAGAGGGTATTGAATATCTATCCTTCTGAATCATCAATGGAGTAAAGTTTTTAAAAGAATGTTTGAAAGAGTTTCCTTTTTCTATTAGAGCTATCCAAACTGACAATGGTTCTTCTTTCCAGAAAGAGTTTGAAAGAGAATGTAAAGAACTAAATATTCCTCATTACTTCATCTATCCTCGCTCACCTAAATAACAGAGTTATGTTGAGATATCTCACAAAGCTGATGAACAAGAGTTCTATCAACAAGGTAAAGTATGTTCTTTACTTGAGGTTATGAGAAAAGAGATTAAAGAATGGCAGAATACTTGGAACAATGTTAGACCTCATCAGGCACTTAATTACCTAACTCCCAGAGACTACTTCCAAAAGTGGCAGAAAGGTCAATTACCAACTAAAGATATTATCGCTTTACAAACCTAAGAGTGGGCAATATCTATCTGAACCTAGACAGTTGGCTGTAAACAAACTCCACGTTGCCGGGATACGTGGGTACATGGGTGGAAGTGTGTGAGTAGATGTAATACTGATAAGCAGATTAACACATTCTGGGAAGGAAATAAAAACAGATCCAATTTTAAGGACCTCAAGAGAAAAGCCTAAATAGAAGGGGTGTTTTCTAAAATTCTTAAAATTGTATTAACAATATTTTCTTTCTGATGATAAGAAATATGATATCTGAGAACGAACGGTTCCACCATAATGTGGGTCATCTCGTGCATAATAGTATCTATAGGATTAAGGCGGGTATTAAGATTAATAGTGACAGTGTGCCTGTTAAAACTATAAAATCCAAGCGGTCCGTAATTTGAGATCTCAACTACAAATTTAGTTTCTAAAGGTTCGTGAAAGAAAGTCAATAGGCGTTGTGTAAAATCCTTCTTTTTATCCCATGCTTGTTCAACTTTTTCTCTAAATATTTCGTATTTTTTAATATCATATTCTTCTTCAACAGTTTTCACTGGTAAACTAAAATTTATCTTATTATCTTTCAAAAACTTGATGTTTTTAAGCGTCATCCTTACAATTTCTTTTTCACGATCAACAGTATTAATGACAAATTTTACATTTTGGGACATATTGGAGACCTTTAGGTAATTGTTCGGGTCGAGCATCAGAAAGATTTAATAAACGTAAAAAGTTCTCTATTCTAGTTCTACGCATAATCCTTCACCTCCTTTCTTCTTGTTGCTTTTTTGATTGGTCGGATAAGTTCTTCGGGTTTATAGACAGACCAACGCAAGGGACATCCACCTCCGCATTCCGAATACCAATCACAATCTTTACATTTAACAGAAGGATAGCATCCCATACGGTCATAGAACTTTCTAATTTTGGGGGTGTTTAAGCATGCTAAAAGTGATTGTCCATCGTCGAAATCTTCTCTATATCGAGCTATAGGGTAATCAAAAAGCGCATTACACATAATAAGATTACCTTCCTCGTCAAAAATTATTCCTTGCCGTTTAAGTAGATGACAAACACTCAAAAGCTGATTTTTCTGTTTCAGTTCTTGAATAAATTCTAGGGGCCAAAGACAAAAGGGTAACATCATCTCAAACACAATATGTCCATTTGTTAGGCTTTCAAGTTTTGGATAATCCCTCAAAATATTTTTCACTAGCTTGTCTGGAGGCACCATATAAGTAGAATCAGGCCGATCATGGTTAAATACCACGGAACAAAAATCAATTTTTACTGAAGCTGCTCCACAATCCACCGCAAATTGTACCATATCTACCAAATTATCAATATAAAACGTGTTATAGGTGATACTTACTTGTGCACCTATCTCTGTGATAGCACGAACAATACCTCTTTTAATTAGCCTGAAATTACTAACTCCAGCAACTTCTCGTAACTGAGAAGCCGTCGAAGCCTTAAGCGATAATGCTATTTTAGTGTTGGGGCATTGTCTGTATCGCTCCCAAAATCTCTCATTCCCAAAACTGCTCCCATTAGTAATTAGAATACTTTCCAACCCCTCTTTTACACAAAATTCATTGAAGCGTAATAACGGTGCCCATAATGTTGGTTCTCCTCCTATGAGAAGCAATCTATTTACCCAATCTGTTGCAGAAGAACAGCCAGAGTTTTGGCAAATTCGTAAGACATCTCTTTTTTAGAACTATAACCTGTCCCTTCAGCATAACACCATTTACAGCGGAAATTACACCTCCGATTTACTGTTAACCAAGCTGCTCTAGGCTTTATCTGATTTATGTTTTCCACTTTTCCTCCCTCCTTATGAAATTTTTAATTAAACTGATTTTATTATTCACTTCTCTCCAGAATAAGAAAATTAAACACTTTGTCAAGCTTTCTATGTAAATAACCCCGTACATTCCAAACAAATAGGGTTGGCCAAGAATAAACAGCTAAAATTGCCCGGGTTTTCAGGCATAGCCTCTTTCAAGAATAATTTTCTACTAAAATCATTTGACATTTTCTACAGGTGTAGATTTTTTCAAATGGATTTCTTTAGGCTCTGGTTTTTAAGGTTCTGGTTTTTAGCTCTTTTCTCTAAAATCGAAAATGCCCAATTTTCAGACAGAAACCCCTTAAAAGTTTGTAAAGTAATTTCTGACTAAAATGTTAAATCTAACAAATTTCTAAAAATGTGCTAATTAATTTATCAACATCTTTTGAAGATTTCCAGATTCTTTTGGCTTTTTTAATTTCTTCTTTAAGGGCAGGGTAATCAAATTTTTCTACTTTGTTTGGGGCAAATTTTGATAAAGGTCTAAAAGAGAACAGGACAGAATTAAAAACTTCAGAAACCTTCCAAAGTTTTTCTTCTGAAATCTTTTTGCGATCTTTCTTAAATTTCTTTTCAAAATAGTCATAAAAAATGAAATGTAAAAGTTCATGAGCAGTAACATACACTACCCCGGCTGGATGCTTGTAATATACCTGGAAAGTTTTGTCTTTAAGATTCCTCGGGTTGCAATTGAAAATAGAAAGGTAGCCAATATATTTTCCTTTTGGCCAAGGATAGTTTTTGAAAATTTTAGCTATTGAATTAAAAAACTCTTTTTCTTTCTTTCTCCATTCTCTATTAAATTCTTGAGTTATATTCTGAAGTTGAGGGCGATGAATTTGATAAAAGTTATCAATATAATCAGAAATCAACTTTTTTCTTTTTTCTCTTTGTTTAATACTCCGTGCCAAAGCTAGTTTCGGATGATCTTTTATAATTCCTTTACCAAAATCTATCCCTCCTCCTTTCAAAAATAGAAAACTATTAGCCACTTTTTTATCTAAATTCTTATTCAATTTGAATTTTATTTGTGGCATTTCTTGATTATATCAAATTAAAAATACCCTCTCCAAATTTCTTAGGGAGAGGGTATTACTCTTTTGATTTTTGATAGAGATCCCACACAAGAAATTCCATTGTTTCTTTGGTATGTTTACAAAATCCTTCGTCTAACACTTTCGATTCATCAGCCGGCCTGACCAATTCTCTGACATTATGATGACATCCTCCACCACAGATTGAGATAGCAAAGCAATCTTGACAGAGGGGATTATTCAAAGGGACCCTCTTTTCCCATCTTTTTAAAATAGGATGATTAAAATCTACTGGCTTCTTGGAAAAAACATTTCCCATGTTGTACTCCTCAGATGCATGACAGAATGCTACATTTCCATCGGGCTGGATCACAAGTTGTTCTTTAATGGCGCCACAGTCACTAGCGTAGAAATAACCTTTCACAAAAGCCTCTACCTTCCGCATCATTCTATCTTCGTATAAACCTACCCTTCTTCCATATTTAAATACCTCAATTAAGCCTTTTGTTATTAGATCATCATACTTTTCTTTAGGTAATGAAGATCCAAAATAACCATAGGTTTTTCCACCAGCTATATTAAATCCTATTGCTCTCACCCCTAATTCTTCTTTCGCCCATCGTGCAATTTCGGTAAGTTTCTCAGCGGTGAGAGGAGTAATTGTGATTGAGAGAGTTGCTGGCACACTATACTGCTGCAGTTTTTTTAAAGCTCCTATAGCATAATTATAGGCACTACCCCCATCCTTTGGTTTGCGGAAAACATCATTCTCTGCCTTTCTTCCATCTAGGGAAAGCCCTATACTCACTTCATGTTTCTTTAAATACTTTCCTAAATTATCTGTAATTAAAGAGCCATTTGTTACTATTATTTTTTTTGTTTCTTTAGGCAACAAACCGGAGCGTTGAAGTTGTCCTATATATTCTACTGCGAACTTCAGAGTTTTTATGTTTAGAAAAGGTTCTCCCCCATAAAATTGGATCTGAACTTCTTTATTTTTCCTCCCCTTCTGGACATACCTCGCGAAAAGATCTATCCCCCTCTTTGCAATTTCTCGAGACATGAAAAGACGTCCTTCGGTTTTTTTCTTACATGAACACGGAAATAACTCAGGATGTCGTTCTGGCTGAAAACAATATCTGCAAGTGAAATTACACGCTTTCGTAAGAATTAAATAAAGAATGGAAACATCGTCTGAGGAAAGATAATTTCTCTTTACCTCTTCCAAGACTTCTTTATCTTCTCCTGGAGGTATCAAAAGTTTTTTTCTTATCAAATACTTTTCAATCTCTAACTCTTTCTTTTCTTGTAAGTATCTATTCCATCGTATAAAGGGGAGAAAAATAGGAGATGGCATAAGAGAGTGGAATACCGCCACTACCCCATTCTTCTGAAGAACCTTCAAGTACCTAGAAAGTTTCAACATTTCTTTCCTCCTTTTTATTAAAGGAGGGGGATAACATCTGTATCCCCCTTATCTCTTATTTTTACCTTCCTGAGAACCTTTTAAATCGAGGGGTGCCCGACTTACCACAACTGAGACATCTCCCACTACAATATCCGCACTTTCCACTTCCTTGGTAGCGATTATCTGTTATTTTCCCTAGAATTTTTTGGTAATCTCTCTTATTCGGAGACAAAATTCTCCTTCTCATTTTCTCCTCCTTTTTCATTTTCGTCCTTTATTAAATTTTTAATTTTGCTGGCTGATAGATACCCAACTCTATCAGCACCTTTCATTATATTTATTTAAAAAGTTTTGTCAAATTTTCTGACAAAATTTATTCCCAAATCAAAATTGGCCGATTTTTCGGGCAAAACTCTACCAAAAATTTAGAAAGTAATTGCTGAGTAAAATAAAAATAGAGGCTGGAGGCTTCTGTAATTTGTTACAAAGTACTGCGATTGCGAAAACCCGAAATGCTAATAATTCTTCTCTCCAAACTTCCTTTTAATTTAAATCCTAATTTTTAAAAAAGTTCCTTATAGTTAAAAGTTGGGTATAGTATTATTTTACCTTCTAAAATATCTGAAATTGGGACCCATTCAGCCGGAAAACCGTTGACATCGATAGGAATTTTTTCTTTTTGGTAAATATCTTTATTGGCTAAATCTCCTTGATAAAGGAAAATAATTTCATGACATTTTTCTCCTTCATAGGTAAAGATGTTTTCTACCACCTTGAGAAACTCCAGGTTTTCTATTTCGCTGTTTAACTCCTCCCTTATCTCGCGCCTTATGGCTTTTTCGGCTGTTTCCCCAAATTTTACGCTTCCACCCACAAACCTGTAAAATGTTTCTTTTTTTACACTATCTCGACCCTTATTAAGGAGTAACTTGCCCTTGTGTTTAATAACTAATAATGCTTTAATTGCTATTTTTTTGTTTTTTGTGAGGTTTTTCATAGGCTTGGTTGGAATTGCAAAGAATAGAATTTGTAATAAGCGCCTTTCTTTTTTATTAACTCTTGATGGGTTCCTTGTTCTATTATTTTTCCTTTTTCTAGAATTAGAATCTTTTTGCTTCGGGGACAGTCCCCGAAAAAGGAGGAGTAGGAAGGTAGGAAAATAAAGGGTCGGGAGACCTAAAATTGGAATTTGGCACAATTTTGTTTAATATCTGTTAGAAAATAGTTTTTCAAAACCTTTCTAAAATTTAAAACAATTTTATGCCATTTTTAAAAAATGAGCTCTCAATCCTTGTCTGGCTTGATCTCCTGCTCTCACTTCGTCGGGGACTGTCCCTAATTCATTTACGATAATCGAAGGATTTCTTTATTCGTCTTACTATATCCTCGTGCCAAAAATTATATTTTTTTAATTCTTCTTTACTATTTATCCAGGCGTAATCATCATGTTCGTTGCTCAACTTAACATTTTTGTCTTTCGTACGGCAAAGAAAAGTAACGAGATAGTAAAAAACTCCTTTATCTGAAAAACTACCGATGTCTAACACCCTATCAATGACAAAGTTTCCAATACCTGTTTCCTCCCTTACTTCTCTCTTTAGGGCCTCTAACCAATTTTCGTCTTTATTAATCCTCCCACCAGGTAATAACCATCTACTGGTCTTTCTGTGCCTTAATATCAAAATAGCGCCCTTATCATTCCTAATAACAGCATTCTGGTCTACTTGGAATAATTGGTGCTCTGGCATGTAAAACGAGTTAAATTTAATTACGATAAATAGCTATTTTATTTTTCATTAACTATTTTTTCTATTACTCTGTCTATTTTTTTTACAAAGCTATCGAGGCTTTCCTGGTTTTCGATTAAAAATACTCTCACTCGCTGAGCCCTTTTCAAAAATCCCAATAAATATTTTTCCATCTCCAGCAAAAACTTTTTATTATTCCATAAACATCTCGCACTGCTGGTAAATTTCCTGTGCTTCCTTGAAAAACCAAGTTCTATCGGGGTTTTAATATAAATATAGACATCCGGAGAGCCATATTCTTGGATAATTTTATTTGTAATATTTCTAACATATCGATAACTACGAAAGTCATAAAGGGTATCTCTAATATAATTAAAAGCCAATGTACTTAAATGACTTCTGTCTAATAAAACATTAAACCCTTTATTGGCGTATTTTCTAGCTTTAGCATATTTTAAAGCGTCGCTCCTTAAATAATAGTATTGATTCTTTATTTTTAACTCATTATCGATAATTTCTTCTACAAATTTAAAATTTTTGTATTTTTTTGATAAATACTCTCCAATCGTGGTTTTGCCGGCTCCAGGCAAGCCTTCAATCGCTATGATTTTACCCCTTCTCATTAATTGCTATTAATGACTATTGGTAGTTTGAGCTTCTTATAAAAATACTTTACCTTCTTTTTTAACTTAAATTCTTGGAGCCAAGCTGGCTCTGAGAATTTAAATTTTTTTATAGAGACGGGGACATTATTTTTGCTTTGACCCATACTTAAAACTTTTTCGTATTTTCTCAAATAATCTTTTTGTAGGGAGATACTGCTAAAATATTTATTAAAATATTCTCTTTGTCTTTTACTAAGTTTTTTCTGGAAATGCCAATCTAGCAATATCTTTCTTGCTTTTTTTATCAGATCTTGCTCGTTGCCAACCAAGAAATTGATTAGCTTGTCTTTTTCTAAACCTTCAAATGCAGCCTTTGTTCCAATGACTGGAGTTCCCGCAACAAAACAGGTCAGAATTTTTGTTCTTATACCCGAGGCCTCTAAAATTGGAAGGATAGCTAAATTAGAGTCATGAATATATTTATAAAGATCTTTCACTCTCCCTAACATTTTAATCTTTCCATCTTTTTTATAACTGGATAATACATCCCTTGGCTTACCACCGACTACATAGATTCTCTCCACGATATTTTTTATTTCTGGATATATTTTTCTTAACAATATAAGCAAGGCGTCTAAATTCGCTTGAAAGAATAAATTGCCTATAAAAATTATATTCCTTTTACTTTTCGGAGGATATTTAAATCTTGCCACCCCATCGTAAATCGCCGGGCGCACCAGAATAATCTTATTTTTAGGACAATGATAATTTTTAATAAAATAATTTTTGTCATGCTGGGTGAAGCAAAATACGGCATCCACATGTTTACAAGCCTCTTTTTCTTTTTGAGCAACTATAAGTTTAGCAGATTTTTTTATATGGAGTTTCTTTGCCACATTATAAGCTATGTAATGTGGGTGAAAAATTAATCTACAATTATAGTAATCTTTTAATTTAATACCTTGAGACAAAATTAATTCTGCGTCCTGCATCTGGATAATGTCTGGCTTTTCTTTTTTTAATAACCCCATAATTGTCTTTGCCTCGTGATAATAAGTTCTCGGTGATACTAAAACAATTCTATAATTTTGCCTTCTTAACATTTTAATATCGGACCAGCCCCTATAACAATGTATTAATGTTAAATGTATCTTTTTTCTCTCTCCTAAAATTCGGCATATATTTGACATTGTCAATGAGTATCCATCAAAAGCTGGTAAAAAACTACCTTCTACAAAAATTATTAAATTAATCTTTCTATTCACGGTACTTCTAGAAAGAGACGGGCAGAATTCTCTTCTGCCCGCTTATAACTTAATCCATTTTTTGGCCTCTTCCCCGAGAAGCAGTTCAGCCTCTCTTCTAAATGTTTTTTCATTAGTGGTGGAATGTATAACATTTTCTCTATCCGAGATAGCGAACCTTCCTCTTATAGTGTTTGAGGATGCTATTACTGAGCCACATTCGCCGACCAATTCCTGTAATCGTTCTATCGCATTATCTCCTTCGACGATAAAGACTTCGATTGGACCCGATACCATATATCGACACAGAGGTCCATAGAAACTTCTATCTTTCCATTCGCTATATAGCTTTTCCGCCATAGTAATATCAAGACTCATCCTTCTTTTAAAAACTACTCTCAATCCACTTGTCTCAATGATACGATAAACAATTTCCTCTAGGTTTCTCTTTATACAATCAGGCTTCAAAAATCCCAATGCATATCGCATACCTCACCCCCTTGTTTTATTCAATTGGTTGGGAATTTGGGCCTCGCACTATTTTAATCCTACCACTTTTCCAAAAAATGTCAACTTAAATTTTGGAGTAACAAATATTTTGAAGAAAATTTATCTGTTTTTATTTATCTAATTCTTCTTACAAACTCTTCGATTATGGTTCCGTATCCTTCTTTTTGGACAATTTGCCAAGCGCGATGATAATCTCTGAATTGCTGATCTCGGGTTATATTTCTTTTTAATCTTCTTTCATTAAAAAATTTGAGGTAAATATGAGTGTGAATGGCTTGAAGGAGAATATGGATTATAGTTCTAGGAGATTCTTTTTTATATTTCCTTTGAAAATAATTCCAAGCTTTTTTGGTCTTTTTTAAATTTCCTTCTTGAATGAATAAATTATGAATTAACTCATGGGTTAACATGTCTACGAAAAAATCTGGATGTTTTTCATAGAGAGGAAGTGTCAGAGGTTCAGAAATTGGTTTACATCTTCCAACTACATAACAGTAGATAGATCTAACTTTCCATTTTAAGTGAGTGACGTTTGAAAGTTCAGTGAGAATTTTTCTTTCATACCCTCTCCACACCTTCTCTATTTTTTTAATGTAATTCAAAATTTTCCTTTCTGAGGGGTAATACTCCCTAGAATTCTTCTTGAGAAATCCTGCTCTCCAGATTTCATCATAAATCCGGGAGTATTTAAAAATAACTTTAGGTATAATCATATTATTTTATTCCGCAAGATTAATAATGATAAAAAAACAATTTCAGCTATCCGATGGAGGTCGCTTAGCTCTTCTATGTATTTCCTTAATTTCTTTTCCATCCATTTTTCGATTTTCTTTTTACTGATCTTAATTTTTCTTTCCAGCCCTCGAAAATAAGGATTGCACCACTTCGAAGAATATTCTCCACTAATTCTCCCGACAATTTCTCTAAAAAATCAAGAAAGTACTTTTCTGGTTATTCTTCTTTTATTTTTCCCTTCAAAAGAGAATTTTAGCAAAATAGTTCCTTTGGGTAAGATTTTTTTAATCCGATCAGCCCATTCAATACAGACAATGTTTTGGGGATTAGAAATAATTTCTTTGAAGCCAAGATCTAAAATTTCTTTTGGTTTTTTTATTCGATAGCAGTCAATATGATAGAAATTGTTAAATTGTTCAGTTGTTTTGTTTAATTGAAATCGTCTCATAATAATGAAGGTGGGGCTCAAAATTTTGTCTTTTACTCCAAGTTCTCGGGCAAAACCTTTTAAAAAAGTGGTTTTCCCTCCTCCTAAATCACCAATTAAGCCAATAATAACCGCCCGCTTTTGAAGAGGAGATTCTAAAATTTCTCTTGCCACTTTCTTGCCTATTTTTTTTGTCTGAAAAGGAGAAACAGAAAGAAAGTTTTTATTAACGATTCCAGATCTCATGCTTTTTGCTTTTGTTTGATTGACATTAAAGTGAAAATTAGCTAAATTGAGAACAGATAACTAAGGAGCTTTTTAAAACACCCTTAAGATTTTAAAATGGTTATAGACAAAATAAAAAAAATTGTCGAAAAAGCAAAAAATATTTTAATCCTGCCATCTCCTGACTTTCGTAAAGATATCTTCCCTGCTTGTTTAGCTCTCTTTTATAGTTTAAAAAAAATAGGAAAGAATGTAAATTTAATAATTGAAGACCATCCAAGTAAATTCAATTTTCTAATCAGAAAAAATACTTTTCACTTCCCTAAAAGCGACTATCTCATCTCAGTAAAAGAAGCAGGGGTAAAAATTTCTGAGCTCAGCTACGAAAAAACTGAAAATGGACTTAATCTTTATTTAAAAACAAACGGGGGAGAGTTAAAAAAAGAGAATATAGCTCTCCAACCCCTAGGGGTTGGAGAGCTTTTGATAACTTTAGGCATCCCAAAACTTGAAGAAGTAAAAGAATTTATAAAAGAAAGACCCAAACTGATAATTAACATTGACAACCAAATTGAAAACGAAAACTATGGGGATCTAAATCTAATCGAGGTGAGCACACCTTCTTTTTCAGAAATTGTTTTTGATTTATTAATCTCGCTCGACAAAAAATTAATTGATAAGGAAATAATTAACTGTTTGGTGGCAGGAATTTTACAAGGGACACAAAATTTTCAAGATCCCAAAACAAATTCTCAAACTTTTCAAAAACTTAGCTTTTTAATGGAAAAGGGGGCAAATCTTAGCGAGATTATTTCACATCTATGGAGTATAGAAAAAGAAAATACATTTTGGCTTTTTGGGAAAATTTTAAGCAAACTCAACTTCTCTCCAGAGTATAACTTAGCTTGGGTTCTCTTGAAAAAAGAAGATTTCTTTCAAACCAATTCTTCCCCTTCAGATTTAAAATTCGCTTTAGAAAAGTTAGCCAGCGGGATTTTCCCCTTTCAGAATTTCTTCTGTCTTTGGGAAAGCCAAAACTCACCCAGAGTAATTAAAGGAGTGTTTTATTCACCAAACAAAGAACTAATCGAAACAATATTAAAATACTTTCGAGGAGACCGGAAAGGAAATGGAGTTCTTTTTGAGACCCAAAGCTCAGATCTTTCTGAAGTAAGAGATAATATTTTAGAAAAAATAAACTTATGATTAAACAAATTAGTGGAGAAGTAAAAATAGCGAAAGAGATCTTCAAGAAGATTAAAAAGTCAGCAAAAAACATCAAAAGCTTTGCCAAAGAAATTGAAAGAAATATAAAAAAAGAAGTTACATCTTTGGTGGAGATAATTTTAGGGGGAGCAATAAATCTCGGAGCATCCGACATTCATCTGGAACCAGAAAAAGATAAGGTAAAATTAAGGCTTAGAATTGATGGGGTTCTGCATGATGTTCTCTTCTTTGAGCCAGAAGCTTATCGTAGTTTACTTTCTCGGTTCAAGCTTCTTTCTGGAATTAAATTAAATGTTACTGATCGAGCTCAAGATGGAAGATTTACAATTCTTCTCGATGAAGCTCCAATTGAAATTAGAACCTCTACCCTGCCTTCAGAATATGGAGAAACAACAGTAATGAGGATTTTGAACCCAAAAAGTTTAATCGAGATTGAAGAACTGGGAATCAGAGAAGATATAATAGAAGTTTTTAAAAGAGAAATCTCTCAGCCAAATGGAATGATTATTGTTACCGGACCTACCGGCTCAGGGAAAACTACTACTTTGTATGCGATTTTAAAAAGAATCCGCAGGCCAGAAATTAAAATTATTACTATCGAAGACCCAATCGAGTATCATTTAGAAGGGATCTCCCAAACTCAAGTTGACCCTAAAAAAGGTTATGACTTTGCCAACGGGTTAAAAGCAATCGTCAGACAAGATCCAGATGTAATATTAGTTGGAGAAATTAGAGATTTTGAGACAGCAAAAATTGCTCTTCAGGCTGCTTTAACAGGCCACCTGGTTTTAACAACTTTACACACCAATGATGCCGCTGGCACTGTTGCTAGGTTGCAGGCTTTAGGAGAGAAGCCAGTAAACATTGCTCCGGCTATAAATTTGGCAATTGCCCAGAGATTAGTTAGAAAAGTTTGTAAAAAATGTTTGAGGTTAAGAAAAATAAAAGAAGAAGAATTAAGGAAAATAAAAAAAGTGCTTAACTCCTTGTCAAAAACAGCTAAAAAAAGAATAAAGATACCTCCTTTAAATAAAAATCTAAGAATACCTGATCCTCGTGGATGTCCAGCTTGTAACTTTACCGGTTTCAAAGGGAGAATTGGAATATTTGAATTCTTTTTAGTTGATGATGAAATGGAAAATTTTATTTTAAAATCTCCCTCTGTTTCCGACTTACGAAAAAAAGCTAGAGAAAAAGGAATGGTTTCTATAAAAGAAGATGGAATGTTGAAAGTTTTAAAAGGGGTAACCACTATAGATGAAATAGAAAGAGTGACTGGAAAATAAAAAACCCCGTACCAGAACAAAGCACAGTACGGGGCAGGGAGTTAGCCCGAAACCAAACCTTAAAATGACCTTTGAGGTACAGAACCCTCTCTGGGTTTAATTCAGCCGGAGCCGGGTTAAACCATTCGAGAGAAGACTCCTAATCGGCTTCGGGCTAACATTAGTATTTTAAAATATTTTTTCAATTATGTCAAGGGTTAAGACGAATGAGAAAAATTCAGAAGAGGATACTTTGGACATAACTTTGCGGCCGAGAACCTGGGAGGAATATGTAGGACAGGAGAAGATAAAACAAAACCTCAAAATTATAATTGAGGCTGCTAAACAAAGGGGTGAACCTCCAGAGCATCTGCTTTTTTACGGTGCGAGCGGATTAGGAAAAACAACTTTATCTCATTTAGTTGCTAAAGAGATCGGAAGAGAGATAAAAGTCACTTCCGGCCCAGCTATTGAAAAAGCTGGCGATTTAGCAGCTATTTTAACTAACCTTGAAGAAGGGAGTATTTTGTTTTGCGATGAAATTCACCGACTTCCCCGAGTAATTGAGGAATATCTCTACCCAGCTATGGAGGATTTTAAACTAAATTTAATTATAGGGAAAGGTCCTATGGCAAGGTCAATGGAAATTAAACTTCCGCGTTTCACTTTAATCGGAGCTACCACTAGATTAGCTTTAATTTCAGGACCTTTGAGATCGAGGTTCGGAGCAACTTTTGGTTTAAACCTCTATGAAATTTCAGATATCGAAAAGATTCTGGAAAGGTCATCTCAAATTTTAAATATCGAAGCTGAAAAAGGGGCTCTGAAAATTATAGCTAAATCATCCCGTTTCACTCCCCGAATTGCTAACCATCTTTTGAAAAGAGTAAGAGATTTTGCTCAAGTTAAGGGTGAGGGAAAAATTACTGAAAAAATTGCCAAAGCTGCACTAGAATCTTTAGAAATCGATGAGTTAGGGTTAACTTTAAATGATCGACGAATTTTAGAAACTATTATTAAGAAATTTAATGGGGGGCCTGTTGGACTCCAATCCTTAGCAGCAGCTACCGCTGAGGAAGAAGATACAATTTTGGATATTTACGAACCTTACTTAATGAGATTGGGTTTTATTGAAAGAACTCCCCGAGGGAGAATGGCTACTAAACTTGCTTTTCAGCATTTAGGGATAAAATTTAAAAGTTCGCAAAAATCTTTAATTTAAATAATATTGATAATTAAAAAGGCGTGGGATGCCTATAAAAAACCTCGCTCTCAGTATTTTATGAGCGAGGTTTTCTAAGAATTTCTACTGTGCAATAAGTCATTCCTCCAAAATTTAAATTGTTTTTAGCCGCTTGAGAAACATCAAATTGACGACCTAAAATTCCTGGTCCTCTGTCTTGGATAATCACGATCTGGCTTTTGCCCGTCCAGATATTTGTCATTCGTACAACTAGACCGAACGGCAAGAATTTGTTAGCAGCAATCGAAGGATCATTGGGATTGAAAGGTTTACCATTTGCCATTAATTCTCCCTCTGAATAGTAAGTTACTTTAACTACATTGAAATCGCTGTAGGGTTTTGTTTTCAATTTAGTTCCCGGCGGCACTTCGGTTAAGTTCTGTAGTTTATCTTTGTTAAGAGCTATTAAATGTTCTGTTTTCATTCCTAATTCCTGAGCAATTTCTTCCACCTTCCACCACTTTCCTCTTTTTCTTCCGAAGCCTGCTGGGATTGTAATTTCTACTAAAACATTATTTTTTATCCGCGGGTCCTGACGAGTTTTAAAAATTTTTAAGTTCATTAAGTAACTTTCCCACCAGCCATCTTTTTCCTCTTCCCTCTTTTTTTGGGAGGTTGTTGGAGTTATTGATTGAGCCTCTTCTTTTATTTCAATCTCCTCAATAAAATTAGGGCTGATAAATAAAAGCACTGAAGAAAAAAATTGTTTAATCTCTGAAGCAAACGCAGTGAAGAGATAGAAAAAAATTACTCCCATCAAAATGAGGGTGGTTATAACATTAATAACTATCTTAAACGTCTTCACTTTCTGCCTCCTTTTAAAAGATCTTTCTATTTTTTATTTAATCTTTGCTTTAAATTTTGTCAAATCCTAATAGTCATTTTCTAACTAATCTGTTAAAATCTAATAAAATAAATGAAATCATTAAATCAAATAACAATTTTCTTAGCTTCAGCTTTTTTGTTTTTGGCGGGTAGTCACTCTTTAGCTATTGCTTCATTAGATGTTGTAATTAATGAAATTGCTTGGATGGGCACAGAGGAGGAAGGAATAGAGCCAAAAAATTGGTGGCGCTATGAATGGCTGGAGCTTCACAACAACACGAAACAAATAATCTCGTTGGAGGGCTGGAAAATTGAGCTTTACCGCCAAGACCTTGATTGGGTTCTGGAATTAACCGGAAATATTTTTCCTAACGATTATTTTCTAATTGTTGCCTCAGATAAAATATTTTCTGATTATGATTTAAATTACTCAAATCTTGGCGGAAAATTAATAAACAGCGGACAGAAAGTTCTCTTAAAAGACAATCTGGGGAATATTATTGATGAAATAGATTGTTATTCTTATGGCAAATGGTTTGCTGGCGACAATGAAACCAAACAAACAATGGAGAGGAAAAACTCTCAGCTATCAGGCAACAATCCCGATAATTGGGGAACCAGTCAAGATCCCGGAGGAACGCCAAAAACTAAAAACAGCTTAGCTTCCCAGGCCGAATTTCCACCAGTCCCTCAGTCCGAACCCCAAGGGGAAACAAAAACTGAAGTAACAGACCAAACTGGCTCTGAGATAGAAAACCAAACCCAGCCGCCAAAAGAACCTGTTTATCCCGGCAATATCTTTATTAATGAAATTCTACCTTCCCCTGAAGGGCCAGATGCGGAAAATGAATGGATTGAAATTTTTAATGAAAATAATTTTGAAGTAGATTTATCCGATTGGAAAATTAGAGATACTATAGGAAAAACAAACACCTATATAATTCCTCAAGGAACAGGACTTAACTCTTTTGGTTTTTTAATTTTAAGGAGGCTAGAAACTAAAATTACCTTACAAAACAGTGGAGATGGTTTGGAGCTTTTAAATCCAGAGGGCAGGATTGTCCATAAAGTTGAATATTCTAAAGCTCCTAAAAGTCACTCTTTCAATAGAATCCCTACTGGCTGGTCTTGGAGTTTAACTTTAACTCCGGGGAAAGAGAATATTATTACTATTCAAAAAGTTATAAAAAATAAAAAATCTTCTTCTCCACCAGGAGCAGGAGAAGATACCGATACCGATAAGAAAATCCCACTAAAGGATATAGCTTCAGCAAAGATCGGTAAAAGCCTTAGCGAATCCTCAAACTCTTTAATGATTTTCTTAGTGGCTTTGGTTGTTGCTGTTGGTTCGGCGATAATCGTTTTGGTGATTGCATTAAAGACCAAGAAGAAAAATAACTATCTTTAAATGAAAGAGCTCATCACTATAGGGCCCTTTATAATACCTCTTTTCTCGAAGACAGCCTTCCTTTTTATGATTTTTAGAAGTCGGAAATAAAAGAGGAGATTTAATTGATTTTCAAGAGTCTTTAAATTAAAATTGAAATGTATGTCAGGACACTCTCATTGGGCCAGTATCAAGCATAAAAAACAGCTTGAAGACCAAAAAAGAGGGAAAATTTTCTCTAAAATTTCTCGAATGATTTCAGTTGCAGCTAGAGAAGGAGCTGATCCTGAGATGAACCCAAAATTGAGACAGGCTTTAGAAGAAGCGAGAAGTTTTAACATGCCCAAAGAGAAGATTGAGAGAGCAATTAAAAGAGGAACCGGTGAGTTGGAAGGTGTAAAACTTGAAGAAATAAGTTTTGAAGGCTTGGGACCTGGAGGGGTGGCAATTATTATTGAGGGGATAACCGATAATAAAAATCGAACCATTAGTGAATTGCGTCAGATTTTACAAAAACACGGAGGCAAATTAGCTGCTGAAGGATCGGTAAAGTGGCTCTTCGAAAGAAAAGGAGTAATTACAATAAACCCCAAAGATCAAACCTCACTGACTAAAGAAGAATTAGAATTAAAAGCAATTGAAGCAGGAGCAGAGGATATCTATTGGCACGAAACCGAAGACCTCCTAGATATTTGTACTAAACCTGAAGATTTAGATAAAGTAAGAAAAAAATTGGAGAGCCAGGGTTTGAAAGTCGATTCAGCAACATTAGATTGGGTAGCTAAAGATCCGGTTGAGATAGAAGAAAAAGATAGAGAAAATTTAAAAAAGCTTTTTGAAGAATTGGATGAAAATGAAGCAGTCCAAAACATATGCTCAAACCTGAAGGTTTGAGATTTTCAATTTTCTCGCCTTAATTTTTAATATGATAATTATAGGAGTTGACCCAGGAACAGCAACAACCGGCTACGGGGTAATAAAAATCAAAAATCATCCCGTTGAAAGCGGGACAAGAATCAAGAATAGATTAAAGTGTTTGGGCTATGGAGTAATAAAAACTAATCCTTCTCTTTCTTCAGAAGAGCGATTGAAAAAAATACACAACGCCCTTTCTAAGTTGTTGAGAGAATACAAACCTAAGATTTTAGCTACTGAGAAGCTTTATTTTTTTAAAAATTTAAAAACAGCTATTCCCGTTAGTCAAGCTCAAGGAGTGATTCTCCTTGCTGCAGCAAAAAAGAAAATAGAGGTTCATCAGTTTACACCCCTTGAAGTAAAAATAGGAATTTGTGGTTATGGGAGAGCAGAGAAAAAACAAGTTCAGCGTATGATAAAGGAAATTCTCCAGTTAAAAGAAATCCCTAAGCCTGATGATGCTGCTGATGGGCTAGCTGTTGCAGTCTGTTGTGCTTTTAAAATAGCCCTAAGGACTTGACAAGGTTTTTAGCTAATATATAATTTTCTGTATAACATGAAAAGGTCGCCAGATCTCAATTTAACTTAGATAATTATGAGACTTGAAGACGAAATCTTAACCAAGATTTACAACCAAGAAGAGAAAGAAGAAGAGGGAATACCTGAGGAAGAAAAATCTGAAGAAGAAATCTCTGGGGAAACAGGAGAGGAAAGTGAAGAAGATTGGGAGTAAATCCTCAAAATCCCGCCTAAGGCGGGATTTTGAGTTAGCTAGAAATTGAGGTAAGATAGAAAGAACCTAATATTATGCCAGAGAGAAAATATCAGCGAAAAGTTTATAAGAAAGGGAGAAGAGGAGTGAAGATTTTTTTTCAGATTCTTTTAATCACCACCGTCACCCTTTTCCTTTTAGGTTTAGGGGTTCTTTTCTATTTTATAAAAGACTTGCCTCGGCCTGAAAAATTTACCGAGGGCCTAATTCCTCAATCAACAAAAATCTATGATAGAGAAGGGAAAATTCTCTTGTATGAGATAGCTGGAGAAGAAAAAAGGACAATTGTTTCTTTTGAAGATATCCCCATTTATTTAAAATGGGCAGTGATTGTAGCTGAAGACAAAGATTTCTATGAGCATCGGGGAATAGATTTGTCAGCAA
>CAYQJC010000008.1:0-18659 GCA_964417825.1 uncultured Candidatus Saccharibacteria bacterium
AAGCTTCAGAAAAGAAAGAAGAACTGGAAGATTTGAAACTCTAAAATTTTCCAGTTGAATTTTCTGAAAACGGTGCTACTATAAAAGTGGCACCGTTTTCGTTTCTATGCGATTTGATATCATCACAATTTTCCCTGAAATTTTTGATTTTTATTTAAACCACTCGATTTTAAAAAAAGCTAAAGAAAAGGGGCTTATAAAAATTAAAGTTCATAATCTCCGAGACTTTACCACCGATAAACATAAAACCGTTGACGATAAACCATTTGGTGGGGGTAGGGGAATGGTACTCAAGCTGGAACCAATTTATAAAGCTGTAGAAGCGATTAAGAAAACTAAGCGATTAAGTCCAAAAAAGCGAAAAATTATTTTGTTCACTCCAAGAGGTAAAAGATTTAACCAAAAGATGGCAACGGAGTTTGCTAAGTTGAATCAGTTGATTTTAATTTGTGGCCGGTATGAGGGGGTGGATGAGAGAGTGGCAAAGTATCTCTGTGACGAAAAAATTTCAATAGGAGATTATGTTTTAATGGATGGGGAATTACCAGCATTAGTGGTAATTGAGAGCGTGGCTAGATTGGTGCCGGGAGTGATTGGAAAATCGGAGCTTTTGAAAGAAAGATTTACCGAAAAAGGTGGTTTTTTAGAATATCCTCAATACACAAGACCAGAAGTTTTTTCTCCTCAGCCAGGAGTTAAGTGGCGGGTGCCAAAAGTTCTTTTATCTGGGAATCACAAAAAAATCGAAGAATGGCGCAAAAAACACTCTAAAATTATTGAATAAAGCATAATTTTTTGTTAAAATAATTCTGAGTTTTTATCGGGTAGGTGGCGGAGTGGTCAAACGCACGAGTCTGTAAAACTCGCGGCCTCTGGCCTACGGGGGTTCGAATCCCTCCCTACCCACAAAAAACTTTGCCGACGTAGCTCAGTTGGTAGAGCACCGCTCTGGTAATGCGGAGGTCCGCGGTTCGATCCCGCGCGTCGGCTCTATGGCAAAAAAGAAAAAACCATTTATAAAACTTCAATGTTCGGAATGTAAAAGAGTTAACTATTACACTTCCAAATCAAAAAATGTTGAGGGAAAATTAGAGTTGAGAAAATTCTGCAAGTGGTGCCGGAAGCATACGGTGCATAAAGAAATGAAGTAGAGGAACGAGTAAGGGAAAGGTGGGGAGGCGACAAAGGGGGTATAAGCTTAATTGGTAAACTGTGGGACTCCAAATCCCATCTTCCAGGTTCGAATCCTGGTACCCCCGCATGGCAAGGAAAAAATTAAATTCAATAAATGATTTGATTCTTTTTGTTTTGTATTCTTCAACCACCGCTGGGAAGTGTTCTTTTGAGAAGTTAGTAAAAGAATGCTTTAATGCTTTTCCGGAAATTTTCTCTCTTAAAAATTATCCAAAATGGCCCGATTCAAGAAAGCTTGATCGTCCTTTAAGAACCTTGCGAAAAAGAGGATTCATTATCGGTGATCCCAAGACCTCATTTTCTTTAACGACCCGAGGAAAAAAAGAAGCTCAAGAAATCGTTAAGATCCTCAGACAAAAGAGACTTCTATAATGCAACGAGAAAAATTTGAAAAATTAGTCAAACTAGCTCTTTCAGGATTACCCGAGAACATCCGTCAGAAAATCAAGAATATCGCTATTTGCATTGAAGATGAGGCAAATACTTTCCAATTAAAGAAATCGGGAACTCGAATTTCAAATTTTCTTTTGGGTCTTTATCAGGGAGTACCAAGAACTGTTTGGGGAAGAGAGAATTTCCCAGCCCGCTTACCAGATAAAATTACTATTTTTCAAAAACCAATTGAAAGATTAGCAGGTCAAAGAGAAGAAAGAATTGCTAAGCTTATCCGAATCGTGGTTTGGCATGAAATTGCCCATCATTTTGGTCTTAATGAAAAAGAAGTCCGAAATTTAGAAAAAAAATGGAAGAGGTCATTGTAATACATTTCAAGCGATCGCTCGAAATGTATTAGCATAAAATTATGGACGTTTTTAAAGCAATAAAAAATAGAAGAAGTGTGAGAAATTACAGGCAAGATCCAGTCCCCGAAGAAAAGTTAAAAAAGATTTTAGAGGCAGCAAGGTTAGCTCCTTCCGCTCACAATGCTCAAAACTGGAAATTTGTGGTCGTTCGTGATTCGAAAAAGCGAGAAGAGTTAGCTCAAGCTGCCGGTCAGGGTTTTATTGCCAGAGCCCCAGTAATAATTGTTTTAGTCAGCTTAGATCCAGAACACATAATGTCAGGAGGTACTCCAGCTTATGCAGTAGATTTAGGGATTGCTGGTGAACATATTGCTTTGCAAGCAGTCGAAGAAGGATTGGGAACTTGTTGGATTGGAGCTTTCTCTCAAGAAAAAGTAAAAGAAATTTTGAATATTCCTGATGATTGCAAAGTGGTAGCTCTTTTACCATTGGGTTATCCAGCTGATGAAAGAGAATTCAAAGAGCGAAAAGAATTCGATCAAGTAGTTTCTTTTGAAGAATTTCAAAAATAAATTTTTAGCTTTAATTTTATTAACAATAAGGAGGAAGGAAATGACAGAAAGAAAAGAGAAGAAAGAGAAGATAGAGAAGATAGAGAAGATAAAGAAGATAGAAGAATTAAAAAAGAAATTCCAAAAGGAGATTGAAAAAGGGGAAATCTCTGCATTATTAGATGATGTTCTGTTTGGTCCGACTTTAATAGATCAATAGATCAGAAATAAGGAACATTGGCTCTCAAGATTTTAATATAATCTTGAGAGCTTTTTTCTTGCTAAAGATTAAATTGAGAGGTAAGATGTAATATGTCGTTATCTATTGGAATCTTAGGATTACCGAATGTTGGCAAATCAACTCTATTCCAAGCTTTAACTAAAAAGAAAGTTGATATTTCAAATTATCCTTTCTGCACCATCGAACCAAATATCGGTGTGGTAGAAGTGCCCGATAAGAGATTGGAAGAATTAGCTAAAATTTCTAAGCCGAAGAAAGTGATACCGGCGGTTATAAAATTTGTGGATGTGGCAGGTTTAGTAAAAGGAGCTTATAAGGGAGAGGGTTTAGGAAATCAATTTTTGGCCCACCTGAGAGAATGCGATGCTTTATTGCACGTGGTAAGATGTTTCCAATCAGAAAATATAGCCCATGTGGATGGAGAAGTAAATCCTGAGAGGGATATAGAGGTTATAGAAAATGAGTTAATCTTTAAGGACTTAGAAACAATTGAAAAACGCCTAAAAAAAATTGAAAAAGATCTAAAACAACAAAAAAAAGAAATTCAAGAAGAATTCCAACTTCTAAATTCTTTAAAGGAAAAACTTCACCAACGTCACCCAGCCTACCTTTTCTTGGCGGATCTGGGCTCGAAAGAGAAACAGATTATTGAGAATCTTTTTCTCCTTACTATAAAACCTCAAATTTGTCTTTTAAACTGCAAGGAACCGGAAGTTTCAGAAAATTTGAAGAAAAAATTAGAAGAGAAGAAGAAGGATTGGATTCAATTGGATTTAAGAGAGGAATTAGATAAATCAGAATTGACCTCAAAAGAAAGAGAAGAATTGGGCTTGGGAGAGCTTCGCCTTGACCAATTAATTAAAAAATGCTATAAAGTGCTAAATCTTATCACTTTCTTTACCATTGTAGGAATTGAGGAAGCTCGAGCTTGGCCAATTGAAAATGGGAGCGCAATTTTAGAAGGAGCAGAAATGATTCATAGTGATTTTAAAGAGAAATTTGTGAGAGCTGAGGTTATTAATTGGCAAAAATTAGTGGAAGTAGGCAGTTGGAAAAAAGCTCAGGAGCTTGGAGTTTTAAAAACGGTCGGTAAAGATTACATCTTAGAAGATGGAGATGTAATCCAAATAAAGATCTAAAATATAAAGTGGCCTCCAATTCCCCTGAAAGCGGAATTGAAGTAGTAAATATGATGAAAATAATTGACTTTATTGTTGTAGTGACATTTTTTATAATCGCTATTTATCTTTTAATTAAAGGTTATCCAGAAACATTTGGTACGGCCGGGTTTTTCTAATTATTTATGTACTGCTACATTCTTTTAGCAGGATTTTTTGGAGGGGTAATTAGAGGGCTGGTTGGTTTTATCAAACATCAGTTCAGTTACAAAAATGTTCCCTTTAATTTAGGATATTTTTTGGCAATGAGCTTTCTATCAGGAATAATTGGAGTGACGGTCGCTGCAGCAGTTCGGGAAATTGGCTTCACTTATCAGGGATTTTTTACTCCAGCTTTAGCTTTTATTGTGGGGTATGCAGGAGGCGATTTTGTTGAAAACATTTACAAAATTATTGTAAAAAAATCTTCAATCTATCCCTCTGGAAAATAAAACACCCGGATAGACCAGGTGTTTTTTATATTTTCACCTTCTTAATCTGAGATATTTTTCTATTAAGTTTTTGTGGATTTTACAAATTCCTCTTTCTCTATCTAACTTCTCCGATAACTTCTCATAAAAATTTTTTTCATTCTCAATAAAGAAAAACTCTGGGGTCTCTTGAAAGGGATGTAAAATACAAAAAGGATCCGAACAATGTTCTCCTACAATTGCTTCTAAAATTTCATGGAGCACAAGATTTGCTATCCACTTTGGTTTTTCCAATCTGTAAGTTGAAATAATGAAAATCGTTTTCTCACCAGTTGGGGTTTGGTAGCCGGTAGCTGGTTGAAGAAAATAATTTTCCCAAAATGCATCAAAGTTTATAACCATCCCGGCCAAAATAAATATACCAATTCTCTCAACTTTTTCATAAAATTGTTTAATCTGGACCTCTTGGGTTATTTCGTAACCGTACCAATGATTACTTTTCAGATTTGCCTCTCCACCTAACGACACTTTTAGCCAAGGAGTAATAGTTCTTATTTCTTTTAGAGTATCTTGAGCAAATTTCCTGTTTATCTCTTGATAGAGTACTTTAATTTCAGATTCTAATATCTCTTCCATTGTGAGTTTAAGATTTCTTAATAAATTCATCTGCTACCTCCTTTAAATTGTAAAAGAGATTTTAATATTAATTAATTTATTTTTTATGTCAAGTTAAAAACTCTTGATTTTTTGATGTTCAAAGGTATAATCTAAATACAAGCACAACAGACAATGGCTTTAATTGAGGACTTAATTAAAGGAGGTTGGTTACAGACCCCAAGGATTATTGAGGCTTTCAGGAAGATAAAAAGGGTTGATTTTTTGCCTCCCGATTTGAAAGATTTAGCAGAAGTTAATGAGGCATTACCTATTGGGTATGGTCAAACCATTTCTCAACCCTTGGTCGTGGCTTTTATGATAGAGCTTTTACAGCCGAAGGAAGGTGAGAAAATTTTAGATATAGGAGCAGGTAGCGGATGGACTACAGCTATCTTAGCTGAAATCGTGGGTGAGAAAGGCAAGGTTATAGGGATAGAAATAGTTCCTGAGCTTGTAGAATTTGCCAAAAAAAATATTTTAAGGTATAATTTCTTAGAAAAAGGGATGGTTGAGTTGATATGTGGTGATGGTTCTAAAGGTTATCAAAGTGAAGCCCCTTTTGATAAAATTCTTTGTTCAGCAGAGGCAAAAGAAGTGCCCCAGCCTTGGAAAGATCAGTTAAAGGTCGAAGGTAAAATAGTTACGCCAATTGGCTCTTCAATTTGGCTTTTTGAGAAAAGAGCAAAAAATGAATTCAGATCAAGAGAATTCCCAGGATTTGTTTTCGTTCCCCTCATCGAAAGATAAACCCAAAAACTTCCTGGGGAAATTAAATTTTATTAGTAAGGTAAAAGAAGGTTTAAGGAAAAAAAAGAGGAAACCCATGAAAAAAATTTCTAAAAAGAAATCTTTAATTTTTATTGTCATCGGAATTTTGATTTTACTTGGTATCTGGCTTAGTTATGGAATTTATTGGCCCTCCCAGCCAGCTTCCCAAACCCAAGTAGTAGTTAATATTGAAAAAGGCCAAGGTTTGAGAGAAATTGCTTCAAATCTAAGAAAGGAAGGAATTATTAAATCGGAAAATCTATTTAATTTTTTCGCTTTAATCAGTGGAGTTCAGAATAATTTGCAAGCTGGGAAGTATGCTTTATCTCCCTCAATGAATATTGCAGAAATTGTAAAAAAATTAACTAAGGGAGAGACAATTAAAGAGAAAATTACTATTATTGAAGGGTGGAATTTAAGAGATATTGGATTTTATCTTGAAAACAAAGGTATTGCTCAAGCTGAAGAGCTTTGGGAGATTGCTGGTTTCCCAGCTGTCGATTATTCAAAAACTTCCGATCTTCCCAAACCAAATGATTTTTCTCAAGAGTTCGAATTTTTGAAAGCGAAGCCTGAAAATGTTAGTTTGGAAGGGTATCTTTTTCCTGATACCTATGAAATTACTCCTGACTCTTCAGTTGAAGAAATTGTCAAAAAAATGCTCGAGAATTTCAAAGAAAAAATCGATTCTCAATTAAAAGAAGAAATTAAAAAACAAGGAAAAACTCTCCACCAGATTTTAACTATGGCTTCTTTATTGGAAGATGAAATGCAAAACTTCGAAGATCGGCAGATTGCTGCAGGCATTTTGTGGAAAAGATTAGAGAATTGGTGGCCTCTCCAAGTTGATGCTACTTTAACTTACATTACCGGAAAACCGAGCAGTGAATTAACTAAACAAGATCTTCAAATTGATTCTTCTTATAATACCTACAAATATTATGGTTTACCTCCGGGCCCTATTTGTAATCCCGGGCTTGAAGCAATAAAAGCAGCAATTTATTATAAACCCACTTCCTATTGGTTTTACCTGACTACTCCTGAGGGAGAAGCAATTTTTAGCAGAACATTAGAAGAACACAACCTAGCTCGATACAGATATTTATTAAAATAAAGCATGTCAGAGAAAACTCTCCAAGGAAAAAAAATAGCGATGATAGTTGCCCCCCAAGATTTTCGGGATGAAGAGTATTTTATTCCAAAAAATATTTTTATTGGAGAAGGAGCAGAAGTTAAGACAGTAAGTACTCAGAAAGACAAGGCAATTGGTACCTATGGGGGAGTAATAGATATCGATTTAACATTAGACGAACTTAACATTTTAGATTTCGATGCAATCGTCTTCGTAGGAGGAAATGGAGCAGCAAGGTTTATGAATGATGAGAAATGGCATCAAATTGTTCGCCAAACCGTCTCTCACGATAAGGTTCTGGGAGCAATTTGTATTGCTCCTACCATTTTAGCTAGAGCTGGGGTTCTTAAAGGAAAAAAAGCAACCGTTTGGTCAAATACCCTTGATAAGTCAGCAGTGAAAGTTCTAAAAGAAGAGGGAGCTGACTATCAAAAAACTCAAGTGGTAGTTGATGGAAAAATAGTTACCGCTTCAGGGCCCCAAGCTGCCAGAAGATTTGCCGAAATGATTGTCCATTTATTAAGTTAGAGATTTAAAATTGTAAACCTTGACAAAAAGTTTGGAATAAACTAAACTAAAAATATCATCCCCAGACAGCAGGTTCCGTAAAGCGGGATAAATCCTGCCCAGGATGAGGATAAATCCATTTATTTTTTTGTTGTCTTTTTGCTGTCTGTGGAAAACCACAGATTTTTTAATTTTTTATGGCTTTATCTCGCCAAAAGAAACAAGAAATACTTGAGGATTTAATCAAGAAGCTTCAAACCCAGAAGATGACAGTTCTGGTAGATTTTAGTGGATTAGATTCTCAATTTCTTTCTAAATTACGAGAAGAATTTAAAAAGTTGAATGGTTATTTTCAGGTGGTTAAAAAAACCCTACTGAAAAAATCTCTTGAGAAATTAAAGAAAAGAGAGATTCTAAAAAAGATTGAAGAGCTCAAAGGGCAGGTCGCTTTGGCCTTTGGTTTCGAAGATGAAATAGCGCCTGCCAAGATTTGTTATCAGTTTTCTCAAAAAAATGAAAATCTTAAAATTTTGGGAGGAGTTATTAGAGATGAATTTGTGGGCAGAGAAAAGGTGATTGAATTAGCAAAGTTGCCCTCAAAGCAAGAACTTTTGGGAAGATTTGTTGGGGTTTTACAAAATCCTATTTCTGGCTTAGTCAATGTTTTGGAAGGAAATATTAAAGGTCTAATTTTTGCGCTGAGCGCAATTAAAGAAAACAAACAATAAAACAAAAACATGGCTGAAGAAGATACAAAACAAGAAAAATCTCAAGCAGAAGATTCAAAAGAAGAAACTCAAAAAGAGACGAGAGCAGACAAGAAAGTCTCTTCCCAGAAGGAAGAAAAGGAGGAAGAAAAGAAAGAAAAAGCAAAGGAGGAGAAAGATACAGCAAAAGAATCAAAAGGACAAAGAGAAGAAACTAAAGAGATCGAAGTGCCAAAGAAATTTCAAAAGTTGGTTGAGGAAATCGAAAAAATGACTGTCTCTGATTTAGCTGAGTTAGTAAAGATTTTAGAAGATAAATTTGGGGTTTCGGCTCAACCCGCTCAGGTGGTTGCTCCCGTTCCAGCCGGAAGTGGAGCTACTGGGGCTGGCGCTGCTCCTGCTGCTGAAGAGAAGTCAGTATTTAATATTGAACTCCAAGAAATTGGAGCTAAAAAAATTGAAGTAATAAAGGTAGTAAGAGATGTTACCGGAAAAGGATTAAAAGAATCAAAGGACTTGGTTGATGCAGCTGAAAAAGAACCCCAAATGATAAAAGAGAACGTCAAGAAAGAAGAGGCTGAAGAAATAAAGAAGAAATTTGAGGCAGCCGGAGCAAAAGTTGAGTTGAAATAATCTTAGCAAATCAAGAATTTGGGTTTTGGCCCGTGCCGCTTTAAGGCACGGGTTTTTATTATGTCGTTGACAGATCTTAGTTTCTACCGTAAAATCCGAAAAGAAGGTTAGAACCTTAAAACTTTATATATAAAGGAGGTAAACTAATGAGCTCAAAAGAGTTAACATCTCAAGATCAAGTTAAACATTTGATCAGAAAACTTAAAAGGGAGAAGGACAGAAGGAAAAAAGCCGAGAATTGGTCTAGGGAACTTAATCATCGTAATGTAATTCTGCAGCGAACAATTGAACAACTTTTTAAAGAGAGGGAAAACCTTAGGAAAGAAAACTTAGAATTACAAGATAAACTCCAGCAACTCCGTAAGATTAAAGAGCAAGCACAGAAGTGCGATTTATTTGAATTACTCAACACTGATAAAATTCGAATAATTTCGTTATACGGGAATAAATACATAGCCAAAGTTCTAGTTCATGGCCAGTTTACTCTTAAGATCTGAGAGGGACACACCGTTACTATTGACAAATCACCCTATATTTAGTATAATTTAGTATTAAAAATAAAATAGGGGGTAAAGAATGAGAAGAATGAGAATGTTAATTTTAATTCTTACGACCGTTTTGGTTTCACTGGCAATCGCAGGACCGACCTTTGCTTGGATAGGGGACAGACAACTTACAGAAATTGAGCAGAGAATCAAAGATACTGAGAAAAGATTACTTCAATTAGATGAAGATCAGTTGGTAAATCGATTAGAATGGGTGAATTGGGGAATTGATTTATTGGAAAATGATATAAGAGAAATGGAGAAAGAGATTCAAAAGAAACGAGAGAGATGGGAAAAATTACGAAACAAAAAGATGAGTTCAGAAGAAGCCTGGCGAGAATGGGAAAGAGTTGGGAGAGAGCTTGATATTTTAGATCGGAAAAAATCTCGGCTATATTCCACTTTAGAAAAACTAAGAAGTTTACGGGTTCGAATAGAACAAAGAGTGAAGGAGATAAAAGGAGTTTATGAGCCTAAGCTATTTTCTTTAGGACTCGGAATCGGGTCTCTAAAACTAGAAAATAGAAGTACACAAGTTTTTGAATTGAAGCTTAGAACATCCTGGATAGATTTGTTTTATGGTAGCGATGGTTATGAAGAAAAAACCGGAGAAAGAATTACCACTTCTTATTTAGGGGCTGAAGTTTCTCTCGGGAATTTTCAATATGGAAGTGGATTAATTCGTGTTCCAGTGGGATTTGAAAAACTAAGCACTAAAGAAGGAATTACTCCTTGTGTTGGACTAATAGCAGAATTTCGCTATCAAAATGCTGAACGGAGATGGACTACGGCGTTTGGAGAGATTCGCTGGGGAGTCGACGATGACCCAGTGATTACCTGGCTCATTGGAATATTTTTCTAAAGAAAATTTTCTAACAGAAAATAACAAGGGCAGGATCAGACATCCTGCCCTTTTCATTTAAAAATCAGCCAACCCAAAAGTAAAAGGATAATCAAAACTAAAATGGCGATTAGGTTTTTCCGAGTTCTTTCTGGTAAAGATGATAGAAACACAGGTTGGGGTAAACATATTTTCTTGAATAATAAACTCTTTTTCTGGGGAATTATCACCAGCTGAGCTCCGAAAATTTCTTTGAGAATCTTCTTTTTTTCTTTTAAAATCTTCTTAATCTCTTTAATTTTTTTGATTTCAGCTAATTTCTCAATAATTCCTTGAGTTTGAAAAATTTCAAAAACTTCAGAAGTGAGTAATAATAATTTATCTCCTTGACTCAATTTTCCTTCGATTGCCTTAGAGAATGTTCTTTCACAAGAACTTACTTCCCTTATATTCCCTCCAACATCAAAAATTTCCTTATCTCTCAAAAGAAGGATTTTTAACTTGCCAACTTTAGCCAGGTTCAATAAAAAATCTTGAGAAAAAGAAACTATGGCCATATTTAGATTTCCCAACCAGCTGACATTTTCTTTTTTAACTTCTTGAGCTAAAAATTCATTTGCTCTAGCCAAACTCTCTTTAAAGGATTCTCCAACAGATCTCTCAGCGAATTTATAGTATTCTTTGTGCACAATCTCTGCTAATTTATTTAGAAGGTTTTGAGTTCTCGGTAAAACATTTTTTAGTTCGCCAATCAAATACAAATACCCAAATTTCTCTTCCTCCTTCTTCTTTGGTACAAAACAGAAGGTATCAAAGATAACACCTTTTTTCTTTGCTAATTTGGGATTGAAATGGAATTCAAGAAACTTCATTCTAATTCCATTATATCTCTTTATTTCTTATTTGAAAAAGGATAAAATAAAAAATATGGGCGGTTAGCTCAGTTGGTTAGAGCGTACGCTTCACATGCGTAAGGTCAGTGGTTCGAATCCACTACCGCCCATATCCTAAATTGCAGGTATCGGGGTTCAAATCCTCCATCACCCACATCCGGAAAACCAACAGAAAATCGCCGAAAAAACCGCCGGAAAAACAACAAAAGTCCAACGAAAATCCTCTGGGAAATCAACTTTATCCTCCTTTATTATTTTATTTTCTACCATTGTTGACGACCGCACACAATAGTAGAATTTTTGATTTATTATCTTTATTATTATGGGAAGTAAATTAAGAGAAGACTCTTTGCTTTACAAGATTTTAGCTTACTTAGGAGAAACTTCAGTAGGCCTTTTAAGTTTGGGGGCCACTATAGCAATTGACCCTCACCGTTTTTTAAAGAGGGAAGGACCGTTTGGTAGTTATTCCAAGCCCCAACTATCTAAAAAGATTTCTTATTTGAGAAGAAGCAGGTATTTTCGATATGAACACAATAAGCTTTATCTCACTCAAGAAGGAAGAGAGAAGATTATTAAATTGATAGTTCAAAAAAGAAATAAAGGAAAAGTTAAAGAATGGGATGGCAAATGGCGAGGAATTATTTTCGATGTCCCTGAAGCAAAAAGAAAAGACAGAAATTTCTTAAGGAGAGAACTCCACCAGATGGGATTTAAAGAACTCCAAAAAAGCGTCTGGGTTTCGCCTTATGATTTTGAAAAAGAATTGAAAATCTTGCTCCGATTATGGAAAAGAGATTTCAGTGGAGACATAAGATTTTTAATAATAGATAAAATAGATAATGATTTAGATCTTAAAAAATACTTTTCCCTTGATTAATCACCGTTGTTAGATGGCTTATTAAGTCTACCATTATGTGCGGTCGTCAACAATGGTAGAAAATTTGGTTTTTCCTTTCTTTGTTTCTTTCCTTTTCCTTTTTTTTAGAAGTGGTAAAATATGGTAAAGGTCAGGGTTTAGTAAAAATACTATGAAAAAAGTATTTGGGTGGTTACTTTTAATAATAGGAGTTCTAATAATTGGGTGGGGGGTTTGGGCTTCTTATAACATTTTCACTGCCAAAAAGCCACCTTATGAGCTTTTTAAAACTCAACAAGGAATAGAAGTTTCTTTTCCTCAAGGGGAGGTATCAGAGAGCCTCCAACAGCAGGCCCAACAACAAACCCAACAAGCCATCCGAGAGCAGCTTGAAAGGATGCTACCTTCAGATCTTTTGCCAAAACTTTTTAACTTAATCAGCTGGTCAATTTTTGTAGGTATTCTGATTTTTGCTGGTGGCAGGATTGCCTCTTTGGGCATTCAACTTTTAAAGAGTTAAATCTAAATGGAAAAGGCCTCTTCCAAAAGAAATATAATTTTTTTGTGGTTAGCTTGGCATTTTTGGGAAGCTCCCAAAGGAATTTTAAAGGCATTCAAAAATTTTTTAGTTTTTAATTTCAATTTCTTTTCAATCCCACTTTTAGCCAAAACCCTATTTTCTCATTGGAGAAGGTACATTGAGCGCTATCCTCGGGGGTTTGACATTAAGGGTTGGCTTAACGCTTTTGTTGGTAATATGATTTCAAGATGTTTGGGAGCTTTCGTTAGAATTGTTACTATTTTAATCGGTTTAATTGTTGAACTTTTTATTCTCCTGGGAGGAATTGTGGCATTTTTAGTTTGGATATTTTTGCCACTTTTTCTCCTTTTAGGTTTTTATTTTGGAATTCGCCTTTTAATATAACAATTGAAACTAAATGAATTTCAACTTAAAAAAAACTGGAATTTATCAGGCAATAAAATGGGGCAAGAACCCAATATTCAAATTTAGAAGATTTTTCAAGATACTATTTTTTATTCTTGCTTTAACACTTTTTGTTTTTTTTAGTTTCAGTAAACTAACCGGAGGTTTTAATGAAAAAAGCTTAGAAAAAATTTTAGGCGGGGCGATTCTAACCCTAACTTTAGGAATTTGTTTTTGGGAACTTAATTTATTCTTCAATTCAACACTTAAAAATCCTAAACTAAAGCATTCAATTTCTGATGCTTTATTGCAACCAACAGAGTTTAATTTCGCCGATTTTCTAAGCTACCAAGCAGCTCAGATTTGTTATAAAGCTCTTCGTTGGGCGAAAAAGAAAAAATTTAAAAACCCTCCGGTTTCAGTTTTACTTTACTTTTTGGCTAACCCAAGAATAAAAGAAATAGAATTTGTGTTTGGTCGAGGAGGAATTAGTTTCTCTCAACTAAAAAAAGAGCTAAAAAAAGAATTTTTAAAAAGTGAAGATGAAAAAGAAAAATCAAATTATAGCTTCCAAGAAATAATTTTTAAAGCAGCCAGAATTGCTCGAGACCGAGGAAAAGAAAGAATTGGAGTGAGTGATCTTTTAATAAGTTTTTCCCAATCAGATGAGTTTTTTAAAAAGTTTTTGGTTCTCAGCGATTTAAAATCAGAAGATATCAAAAATTTAGTTGACTGGTATGAGAGATTTCAGGAGAAAATAAATCGGGAGAAGAAATTTTGGGAATATGAAAATCTCCTTAAAAAAGGTTCAATTGGCAAGGGCTGGGCAGCTGGCTACACTATAACCTTAGACAAGTACAGTTGGGATTTAACAGAAAGATTAAGAAAAGCTGGTTTTAGAGAGATTGTTGGCCATCAAAAAGAAATTCGTCAGGTTGAGAGAATTTTGGAGAAAAAAGAAATAAATAACGTTTTATTAGTAGGGGAACCGGGGACGGGTAGAAGGAGTATTGTTGAAGCTTTAGCCCAAAGGGTTTTTTTCGGCAAGAGCTCGCCTTCTTTAAACTATAAGAGAATTTTAGATTTCGATATTACTGCCTTATGCGCTGAAATTACTTCTTTTGAGGAAGCAGAGGCAGTTTTAGATCAGTGTTTTGCTGAGGCAGTAAGAGCAGGGAATGTAATTTTAGTTATTGAAAAATTCCATAATTTTGTTTCAGAAAAACCCAAACCGGGTACAGTCGATATTTCTGGAATTCTCGCTCGTTATCTACCCCTCAGCAGTTTCCAAATTATTGCTATAACCAATTATCAGGGCCTTCATCAAATTGTTGAAAGAAATCCAGCAATTTTGAATCTGTTTGAGAAAGTTGAAGTTTCAGAGATTTCTGATGAAGAAACCTTAGAATTTTTAGAGAACTATGTTCCTTTTTTCGAAAGAAAACACCAAAAATTTATAAGCTACAAGGCTTTAAGAGAGATTTTAAAGATGGGTTCTCGTTATATGCCAGAGATTCCCTTTCCAGAAAAAGCTCTTCGACTCTTAGACGAAGCGATGAGCTTTCTGGCTTTACACAAAAAAGAACTAGTTTTAACCCAAGAGCACATCAAAGAAGTTGTTTCAGAGAAGATTGAAATTCCCCTAGGAGAACTTGAGAGAAAAGAAAAAGAAAAATTATTGAATCTGGAAAAATTGATTCACCAAAGGATTATCGATCAAGAAGAGGCAGTTCGGGAAGTAAGTGCTGCCTTGAGAAGAGCTAGAGCAGAGGTTCAGGTAAGAAGAGGACCAATCGGAGCATTTCTCTTTTTGGGGCCAACTGGCGTGGGAAAAACTGAAACTTCAAAGGCCTTGAGCGCCATTTATTTTGGCTCAGAGGAAAGAATGATAAGGTTAGATATGTCAGAATTTCAGAACCTCGATGATATTAAAAGATTAATTGGTCAAGAAGGTCAGGAAGGGCTTTTAACTACTCCTGTAAGAGAAAATCCTTTCAGCTTGGTGTTGCTTGATGAAATTGAAAAGGCCCATCCCAATATCCTAAATTTATTTTTGCAAGTTCTTGATGAAGGATGGGTCACCGATGGTTTTGGGAGAAAAATTGATTTTCGTAATACTATCATTATTGCCACCAGCAATGCGGGAGCAGAAGTGATTAGAGAGGATATTGCTAAAGACAAAAAATTAGATATCATCAAGGAAGATCTTTTGGACTATCTTTTCAAAAAAGGAATTTTCCGACCGGAATTTATTAATCGTTTTGATGCAATAGTAGTTTTCAAGCCTTTAACTAAAGAAAATCTTTTAGATATCGCCCAGTTAATGCTTAAAAAGTTGGCGGAAAATCTAAGAGATAAGGGAGTAGAATTTGAGATCACCCAAGAATTAAAGAAGAAAATTGTTGAACTTAGCTATTCCCCAGAATTTGGAGCACGAGAGATGCGGAGAGTAATCCAAGATAAAGTAGAAAATATTTTGGCAAATGCTCTTTTAAGTGGTAAACTTAAAAGAGGCAATAAAGTAAAGGTTAATCCAAAAGATTTTAGCTTGGTAATTGAATAATATGCTCCGAATTAAAATTTTAGTTCCGATTATCGCTACAGTGGCAGCGGCGGCAGTTGTTGGATTGCTTGCTTTCCAAATTTGGAATCCTTCTTGGAATCCTTTTGGCTTATCTCCTCAACAGCGGTTAGATGAAGCGATAGCAAATTTATTTTTAGCTGAAACCTTTAAAACAGATGGTTTCCTTGATTTTGAGATCAAAACTGAAGAAGAACCAGAAAATTTTATAATTTCCTTCCGTTTCTCAACAAAGGTGGATAAAAAAGAGCCGGAAAATACTAAAACCGAAGGGAGTTATAATTTGGGATTTGGTGAGCAAGGATTCGAAATTTCAATAGCCGGGGACATAAAAACAATCGGAGAAGATTTTTATTTTAAAATAACTTCTTTACCGGATTTTCCCTTATTGAGCGTTATGCTAAAAGGATTAGAAAATCAATGGATAAAAATTGATAAAGAGACGCTGGCAAAAACAAGAGGGGAAAAAATAGAAGATTTAGAACAAAAGAAGGAAGAACAAAAAAAGCTCTGGCAAGATTTAACCAGTCTTTTTAAAAGAAGAAAAATGTTTGAAGTTAAAGAAAAATTAAAAGGAGAAGAAATTGATAGAGAAAAAACCTTGCATTTATTGGTTAAAGTACGAAGGGAAGAATTAAGAACTTTAATTCCAGAATTATTGAAGATAATTGAGAGATATAGTACAGAGGAGCAAAAAGTTGAACTTCAGGAGTTTTTGAAAGATTTTCCTCAAAAATTCGATGAAGTTTATGATAAAGTGGGAGAGATAAATTTTGAGGTTTGGATAAGCAAAAAAGATAATTATCTAAAAAAGTTAAAAGGGGAAAAAGAATTTGATCTAAGTAAATTTGAACAATTTCAAACCTCATCTATAAAAGAAGGAAAGATTAAAATCAAATTCGATGCAAGATTTTCTCTGTTTAATCAAAAAATGAAAATTGAGATACCAGAGAGCTTTAAGAAATTAGATGAAGTTTTTCCCCAAATCCCGGGAGGGGGATCATTACCTTTGTTTTTGCCCGGAAAATAGAGATTTATAATATAACAATAAAACCTTTTAAAAGAGGGCTCATTTTTCCCTCTTTTAATTTGACAAATTTTTTCTATCGATGTATAGTATAAAATATGAGAAAGTTAAAAAGTTTTTATAAACCTTTTGTTTTTTTCTTTCTAATTAGTTTTTTAATTTTTAACTGGAGTGATATTTCTCCACTATTTTACTATTTTAATTTTCGAGTGATTAAAACAGGAATTTTCCCTTTATTCGATTGGCTAGGCCCCCAAGGAATAGAAATTAGCTATCCAGAACAAGAAAATATTATTAAAATTCCCAAATTGAAGATCAAAGCGCCTATCCTTTCCGCTGGGAAAGAAAATAAACAATCGTTCCAGAATCTTTTAGAAAAAGGAGTTTTACATTATCCCACTTCGGCTTTGCCAGGCCAAAAAGGAGTAACTGTAATTTTAGGACATAGTGCCCCTCCTGGTTGGCCAAAAATAAATTATGATTGGGTATTTAGTAATTTAAAAGAACTTGAAAAGGGAGATAGGATTTATATCTACTTTAATCATCGAAGATTTACCTATCAAATTGAAGATAAATTCTTCTTAGAGAGAGGAGAAGAAGTTCCCCAGCTCAACGGATTGACAAATTCTAAATCTGAGTTAGTATTATTAAGTTGTTGGCCTCCGGGGAAATCTCAAAAAAGAATTGCCATAAAAGCAATACTAATAAATTAATTTTTTAAAAATATGACAGAAAAAATTTCCAGAGTTAACTTAATATTAGCTTTAATATTCTTAAGTATTCTAGTGCTTTATCCTATTTTAATCAAAGCAGATTCTGGTGAAGTGGAGTTGGAGGTTAAAAAGCAAGTTCGAAACCTTACTCGAGGAGATACCAGGTGGTACAAAGCAATTACTGCTCAACCATCAGATGTTTTACTTTTTCGGATAGAAACCAAATCAATCGGGCAGGTTAGAGCTGAAGATATAATGGTCAGAGATGTTCTCCCTCAGGATATAATTTATTTAGGTGAATTAAAAGTAGACTACAGTTCAAAAACTGGGAACGTTAGTACTGAGGCGATCAATATAGGGGATTTAGAACCCAATGGCTGGAGGGTGATTAGCTTTAAAGCCCAAGTGGCTTCCTCCGATAATTTCAAAGTGAGAAAGACGAACTTAATTAATACTGCTTTGGTCTACAATGAAGAGGTTTCAGAGACAGCCACTTGTAAAGTTACGGTGATTAAAGAGACAGCTCCAGAAGTTCCTACTGAAGTTGAGACCGGGATTACAAGTGGAATTTTGAATTCAATTTTATTACCTCTAGGCATATCAATCTTTGGAGTTTGGATTTTTAGATCTAAATTAATTGGCTTAGACAAATGGGTAGAAGAGAGGAAGCAAGAAATAGATGAATATCGAGCAAAAAAGAAGTTAAAGAAAGAAATTAACCGTCTCAAAGGAAAAGGCACTCTCTAACTTCAAGCTTACAGAGACCCGGTCTCTGTAAGCTTGGTAATTTATTGATTCTGAACCGCTTTTAAGCGGTTTTTTAATTCTGTTAATAAATTGTGGACAATATTGAAGCTAAAAAGGATTTTTTCCTTATTTTTCGTGAAAAAACAATATTTCCCTCAGTGGTGAATTTGTGGTTGACTTTGGAGCAAAATAGAGGGAAAATGGAAATAGATGGGAAATTGTGGAAAAGTGTGGGATAACTTAGTCAAATTGTGAATAACTATGTTTCTTGGAGAATACACTTATAAAATAGATGACAAAAAACGATTAGCTATTCCTACTAAGTTTCGTCAGCTTTTAGGTAAAAAAGCAGTGATTACTCGGGGGCTTGATAATTGTTTATTTTTGTATCCTCAAAAAGATTGGAAAGAATTAGCAGAGAAACTTGCTAAATTGCCTTTGTCTCAAGCAGATGCCAGAGGGTTTGTCAGAATTATGTTGGCAGGCGCCATGGAAGTTAAGATGGATAGTTTGGGAAGGATATTAATTCCAGATTACTTAAAAAAATATGCTGGATTGCAAAAGAAAGTGGTGGTGGCTGGGCTTTATAACCGAATTGAAATTTGGGATGAAGCTAAATGGCAAATTTACAAACAGAAAACCGAGAAAGAGGCAGGGGACATTGCTGAAAGATTAAAGGAATTAGGAATATAAAAATTATCTCAAATGTTAGATGTCAAATGTCAGATCCATATCTTAGATGTCAAATCTAAATATTAATCAAAACATTTAACATTTGACATTTGGTTTTGAGATTTGACATTTGAG
>CAYQJC010000009.1:0-18459 GCA_964417825.1 uncultured Candidatus Saccharibacteria bacterium
TACCTAATTCTCTTTTCACGAGCTCGTTTATTTTTTTAATCCTTTGAGGAGCAGCCATCTATTATCAATTTTTAATTTTTATTTTTTATTTTTAATTTTTTATAGTTCTCCCTTTCTTTTCTCCTCTCGAAAAACCACTAAAGTATCCCCTTCTTTGATTTCTCCTTCTCCCTGAAACAATATCCCACACTCTTTTCCTTTGCTAACTTTTTGAACATCTTTTTTTTCTTGCTGTAGATTTTTAACTTTTCCTCCTCCCACCATTTCTTCTTCCCTTAAAATTTCCAATTGAGCATCTTTCTCGACCGCACCTTCTATCACTTTCCCTCCTACGACCTGACCTTCTTTATCTTTTCTAAACAAAACTAAAACCTTAACTTTCCCTAAATCTACTCTCACCACTTCTGGCCCAGCAACCTCAGCCAGTTTCTTTCTCACCTCTTGAATTAATTCATAAATCACCTCAAAAATCTTCCATTTCACTTTTCTCTGTTGAGCAAATTTTTTAGCTGTTTCATCAATTTTTACCCGGAAACCAAAAATTATTGCTTTACCACTTTCTGCCATTTTAATATCTTTAACATTAATATCGCCAACTTCTGTTTTCAAGATTCTTAACACTACTTTCTCTTGGGGAAGATTCTCTAAAGCTCCTTCAATTGCTTCTCCTGAGCCCAAAACATCAGTTTTTAAAATAATATTCAATACTTTCTGACCTTCTTTTATTTCAACCACCCGAGTTCTCTCTGGTTCTTTTTTTTCTAAAGCACGTTGGGCTTCTTCTAAAGATGGATAAGCTTTAAATTTTTCCCCTACCCGAGGAGGTTTCTCAAATCCAAGTACACTAACTGGCTGGGAAGGGTAAGCTTCTTGGATAATTCTACCTTGGAAATCGGTTAAGCTTTTAATTCTACCGATGGTTGAGGGAGTTGCTAAAATATCGTTCTCTTTTAAAACTCCCTGATTTAAAAGCAAAGTGGCAATTGGCCCTTTCTTAGCATCTAATCGGCTTTCAATTATCGTACCTTGAGCTTGGGCAGAAATATCAGTTTTTAGCTGTTCTAACTCTGCCAGTAGCAAAATATGTTCTAAAAGATCATCTATTCCTTCTCCAGTTTTGGCAGAGGTATTAACTGAAGGAATCTTTCCTCCTAGTGACTCTACCAGTACACCACAATCGCTAAGTTCTTGTTTAACTTTTTCTGGTTGAGCACTGGGTAGATCGATTTTATTAATTGCCACCAGCATGGGAATTCCGGCTTTTTTGATGTAACTTATTGCTTCTTTAGTTTGGGGCTTAACCCCTTCAGTAGCTGCTACTACCAAAACTGCAATGTCCGCAACTCTTGCACCCCTCCCTCTCATTGCTGAAAATGCCTCATGGCCTGGAGTATCAATGAAAGTGATTTTTTTTCCTTTGTATTCAATTTCATAAGCGCCAATATGCTGGGTTATTCCCCCAGCTTCCTTTTCTCTCACATTAGTTTTTCTAATGTAGTCCAAGATGGCCGTCTTACCATGATCAACATGACCTAAAATAACCACTACTGGCGGTTTTTCAATAAGATTTTCTTGATTTTTTGACATATAAATATCCTACCCTAATTTTCTCATTATTTCAACAAAAAACCGCCCAGATGGCGGTTTTGCGGAGAGGGTGGGGCTCGAACCCACATGGGCAAAATGCCCGCCGGTTTTCGAGACCGGTACCTTAGCCAAATTCGGTACACCTCTCCAATAACTTATTAATGTCAATATCCTAACAAAAATTTCTTGTTTTTTCAATTCAATAAAAGTTCCGAGAATGACTCCCGGAATTTAACTCCAAAATAGTTTTTAGTGGACCTGACCGGATTCGAACCGGTGACCTTGTCTATGCCGAAGACACGCTCTGCCAACTGAGCTACAGGCCCTTTATTATTTGTGAATTATCTTATACCATTTTTTATCTAAGTAAATGTCATGGAAAACCAAACCGCCCAATGCTCCCAAACAGAATTTTGGCACAAAGGGAAACCAGCCCGCAACCCAAAAAAGAATTAGTACCGAAACTCCCATTAACCAGTGGTGCAAGTGAAGTTTAAATTTACCAAAGTTCAAAATTATGGGTTTCAATCTCCCTTTCTCAGTAAGTTTCTTGTGAAAGAGATAGGTCCAAAAATAGCCAAAAATTATTCCCAAAGCAAACAAACCCGAAATATAAAGGGAAATCAAGAGAGTGGTTCCGGGAAAAATAAATTTTTTTACTTTCGCCATGGTTCGTGCCCTCGCCAGGACTTGAACCTGGATCTCAGGTTTAGGAAACCTGTGCTCTGTCCTGTTGAGCTACGAGGGCCTCTCCCAAAACTTCGATGAAACTTTTGGCTGGGTGGTTCCTGCTGAAAAAAGCAGGGTATAGACCCATTAAATAGTTTATCATATAAATTTGATTAAAATCAATAGAAATTATATACTAGAATAATATTATAATATGTTTTTGCCAAGAGAAAAAAATTTTTTTGATTTATACGAGAAATTAGCTGAAAAAATTATTGAAGGAGTTGAACTCTTAGAAGAAATTACCAGAAATTATTCAAAGCTCCCCGAAGCCGCTAAGAATCTCAATAAGTTAGAAAATGAAGCAGATGAAATTGTCCATCAGGTAATAGAGAATTTATACTATGATCATACCCGAGTGACTGAAGAGAAAGGAGATATAAGATTCTTAGTTCATAATATGGATAATGTAATTGATGCTATTGAAAAAGCAGTAAATAGGTTAAATATTTATCGAATCAAAGATCTTCCTCCTACTTTACCTAAGTTTGTTCCTTATCTTAAAAAAGCAGCTGGAGAAATAAAGAGAGGAGTAAAGGCTTTAAGAAATATAAGAAAAAACGACGCCATTTTAGCTGATTGTTGCGTAAAAATAAATGATATGGAGAATGAAGCAGATAGAGTCCATCGCGAATGGCTAAGTAAAATTGTAGGGGAAAGCACTTCTGATATCGAGGACTTCAAAGAGACTTTAGCTATAAAAGAAATAATCGAGGCTTTGGAATATGCTATGGATCAGTGTGAAGATGTTGCTAATATTTTAGAAACTTTCCGACTTAAAGGAGAAGCTTAAACTGTTCTATCTCATTATGTTGGGATTAGTAATTCTTATCATAATCGCTGCTCTATGTTTTAATTTTTTAAACGGTGCTAATGACAGAGCCAATGCTATTGCTACTACTTGTGCCACCAAAGCTCTTTCCCCAACTCAAGCCCTGATCGTAGCGAGTATTTTCGATATGTTGGGAGCGTTTGCCTCAACCAGAGTGGCAGAAACCGTAGGTAAAGGAATTGTTCCTTCTCAATATATGAACTTATCAATCCTTCTTTTTGGTACATTAGGGGCAGTGATTTGGATTTTCTTTTGTACTAAATTGGGTATTCCAATAAGTGTCACTCATGCTTTAGTTGGAGGGTTATTGGGTACGGGGATAGCGGAGGGAGGAACTAAAATTATTCAATGGAGCGTTCTTAACAAGAAAGTCTTTTTAGGAATAATTTTGGGACCCGGAGCTGGTTTTTTAGCTGGCGCAATTCTTCTTATCTTAGTCAGTTGGATACTTCATATCTTTTTTAAGAGAGTTGCTACTGTAAGGACTAACAAATTTTTCCGAATTTGCCAGATCTTTACCACTCCTTTTATGTCTTTCACTCATGGAATGAATGACACTCAAAATGCTATGGGAATTATTGCTGCTGCCCTACTAGCTGGGGGGTTGATAAATAAATTTTATGTACCTTGGTGGGTAAGAATAACCTGTGGAATAGTAATGGGGTTAGGCACATTTTTGTTCGGTTGGAAAGTAACCAGAACCTTAGGCTGGAAGCTCACTAAAGTTGAACCGAAACAAGGATTCGTCTCAGAGGTTGGAGCAGGTACTGTAATCGCTCTTCATTCTTTAGCTGGAATGCCAATCAGTACCACTCATGTAGTATCTTCAGCAGTAATTGGAGGCACTGCCTTACATAATTTAAAAAGGATCAAGCAAATAGTAGCTTGGCGGATGTTATTTGCTTGGATAATCACTGTTCCTTCAGCTGCTGTTTTCTCTTTTTTAATCTATTTAATTTCCAATTATTTTATTTAGGGGGAATAAAGGTATAATAAAAATATGACTGAAGATTCATTAATTATTAAAGCAGTTAAAAAGGTGCTGCCAGCGGTGGTTAGTATAACTTGTTCAAAATATCTCCAATTCTTTGAGTCCCCATCAGGAATTTTTGGATTTGAAGATTTTCTTCGCAAGCCGAAAAGAAAGAAAGTGAAGATCGGGGGAGGAAGTGGGTTCATAGTTGAGCCATCCGGGATAATTTTAACCAACCGCCACGTAGTTGAAGACCCTCACGCTGACTACTTGGTAGTTTTGCAAAACGGAGAGAGGTTGGCACCAAAAATTTTAGCTAGAGATCCAATCAATGATGTTAGTATTTTGAAAATTGAGAAAACCAACTTGCCAATTGTTGAGCTTGGTGATTCTTCAAAATTAGAACTTGGCCAAACAGTAATTGCTATCGGCAACGCCTTAGGACTTTTCACAAATACTGTTTCTACTGGAGTAGTTTCTGGCTTAAGTCGGATAATCCAAGCTAAGAGTGAGTTTACTGGAGAGCGAGCTCGTCTAAGAGGATTAATCCAGACTGATGCAGCTATAAATCCAGGTAACTCTGGGGGTCCTTTGATAGATATTGAAGGGAAAGCTGTCGGGATTAACGCAGCAATGGTTTTTGGAGCCGAAAATATTGGATTCGCCTTACCAATTAACAACGCTAAAAAAGATCTTGAAGAATTAAAAAAATATGGTAGGGTTCGCCAACCATTTTTAGGAATAAGATATCTTCCTATCACCAAGGAGCTAAAAGAAAGATTTAATTTACCGGTCGACTTCGGGGTCTTAGTAATTTCTGAGCCAGATATTCAAAAAGGAGTTAGAGAAGCAGTGATTCCTGGGAGTCCGGCTGCCCGAGCCGGTCTCAGAGAAGCAGATATAATTCTGGAAATAGAAGACAAAAAGATTACCTCTTCCCAAACTATTACTGACATCTTACAAGAGTTTAAAATTGGTCAATCATTACTGTTAAAAATTATTCGCAATGGTCGCCAGAAAACCTTAAAACTTACCTTAGGGGAAAGAGAATAGAAAAAATTCATAAAGAGTTAGAAGATCCCAAAGGAGGGATTTTTTGTTTTGGGAAAAAGATTAAAAGCCCAAGAAAATAAATTCTTGGGCATCTTGGTGGGCGAGGAGATTCGAACTCCCCCTAAGAGCTCCACAGGCTCTTGTGCTAGCCGCTACACTACGCCCACCATTATATCTTGTCTCCCCGGGAGGAATCGAACCCCCATACCCAGCTTAGAAGGCTGGTGTTCTATCCGTTGAACTACGGGGAGAGAGTTTTTAATTTCAAGGGAGTAGAGATATTATAGTAAAAAAATAAGAGTCGGTCAATAAGAATTATTTTTCTATCTCCGTTTTCCGGAGGGCAGAGCTACTAAAAAGCTCTGGATAATCCTTGTTTAAGGCTGCTTTAAAAAGTTCTTCTCTTTCCCGCTGATTCAAAGAAAATTTATTAAGCAAAGTTTGATCAATTTTCAAAGAAGAAGGAATTTCAATTTCTTTTTCTTCTGCTTTAAGATAATATTTCCAAAAGAAAAACTCTCCCAGGATTAAGTTTAGAATCACTAGCAAAACAAAGATAAGATATATTTTCTGAAACAATTTCTTGAAAATATTTCTTACTCCTTGTTTTATTTTTTTACCTTTTATCTTCATTCTTTTTTGCTAAGTGGAGATTCTGGAGAAAAAACCTTTAGGGTTAGATTGAGGTATATATCGCCAGGCTGAACATTCTCAAACTTCTCTAACCAACTACTCTTCTCCGATATCTCCCCAAAAGTAAGCTGGGTAATTTCAATCAACCATGAACTTTCTTCTAATCTCTCTAAAAATCTCAAGCAATTTGGGAAACGACCTGCCAAAGAAAGAGAGAAAGCAACCGGAGGCCAAAGATCATTTTTAGTTGTTCTTAGATTCAAAGGGGCAATCTCAAGTGAAAGCTCTGAGGCCCTTGCTTCTTTCTCTAAAAACTCAATAAACTCGATGGGGGCATCTTGAGAAACAAACAACTCTTCAATTTCTGCTAAAAACGGCTGATACGAGGGATATTTCCCCTGGAAATCTCGAAGTTCTTTAAGTTGATTTTCAAATAAACTTAAAGTTGTCTTCTGTAAAGCAAGTTCTTGAGAGGTTTTTTCGAGTTTTTTGAAAAAAGGTAAAACCAAGAAACTCACAAAGAGAAAGAACAAAATGCCGAACAAAACCAAAGTTATATAAATTTTTTGTTTAGCTGATCTCATTGCACTTTAATCTGAAAACTAAAAGAGAAATTAACATCAGAGGGAGAAATCCAAGAACTGGGGGTAAAATAAACTCCTTTGAACTCTTCCACTTCTGCCAATTTCTTTTTGAAAAGGAATAAAGTTTCTCGAGTGTCTGCCCAGCCAGAAATGTAAAATTCAGCGAAAACCTCTTGTCTGATTTTGTCACTTTCTTTTTCTTTAATTTCTTTCAGCTTTTTTTGAAAAGAAAGGGTGGTGAAATATATAGTTGGGGGTTTCAACTTACCAAGTTTTTCAATTAGAGGGGTAAGAAGGATTTGTCTTTCTCTAAATTTTTGGAGCTTTTGGAGATTTTCATTAGCTTGGTTAATTATTGTTTTAAAGTTTTGGAATCCAGAATTCTCAAGAGTTAGTCTCTTCTCAGAAACAATAGTTTTTAATTCTTCTGTCTGGGTGATGATGTAAGTTCTTAGAGCAAAAAGAGAGAGAGTTAATAAGCTTAAAAAGACTAAAATAAAAACCAAAATTAAGAGAACCTTTCTCCATACCATCTCCATTTCTAATTCCTTTTTTTCTTTTTCGGGTAAAAGATTAATTGTCATATATTGCCTTTAAAGCTAAGCCTAAAGCGGTGGTATAAGCAAGAGATTTTTCAAAAGGCAACTCCGGAATTTTTCGAAGAGGACGCTTTAAAATGTTCACCCAAGGATTACCTAGCTCCACTTCGACTTTGAGATTTGTTGCCAAAAATTCAACCAGCCCTTTCAGATTTGCTCCTCCTCCACAAAGTAATATTTTTTCTAATCTTTTACCATCACGTTGAATTTGAGACTTGGGCAAATGGGAATGATAATAATCAAGATGAGTTTTTATTTGCTCAACTAAATCTGTTAAAGCAGGAATTATTGAGTCAGAAATCTCTTTCTTCCCTATTAGTCCATATTTCTTTTTCATCACTTCTGCTTTTTTTAGGCTTACTTTTAAGTTTTTGGCAATGTTTTCGGTTAAAGCATAGGAAGAAATAGGGATAGTCGAGGTAAATCTTAAGCTCCTGCCAGAGAATATAATGAAACTTGTTCTAGTTGCTCCAAAATCAATTATCAAAAGGGGTCGGGTCGTAGCCTCCTTTTTAATCAAAGCTCTGACAATTGCTAAACATTCAACTTCGAAAGCAATTGGTTGAAGACCAGCTTTTTTAAGAGTTTTTAAATAGCTATCTACTACTTTTTTGGGGGCAGCAGCGATTAAAATTTCTTGATATTTTCTCTGATTAAAAACATTCTCGATTTTTTTGAAATCCAAGTATACTTCATCTAAAGGAAGAGGAATATGATTTTCTGCTTCAAACCTTACTGCCTTTTCCATTTCTTCTTCTTTTAAAAGGGGTATTTGCAAAATATCCAAAAAAGATTTCTCTTCGGGCAGAGAAGCAATTAGGTATTTTGTCTTCAGTTTTTCCCCGTGAACTTGAGTTAAACTCTTTTTGATGATCTTACTAAGAGAATTCTCATCTTTAACTTCTCCTCCTTCAATAATTCCAGTGGGGATTTCAGTTTCACCAAAAGAAGCTAGATTTAAACCATCTTTTCCTTCTTTAAGTTTGGCTATCTTTAGGGAAAGATCAGAAATATCCAAGCCGAAACTCTTTATTTTTTTAAAAGGGAAATTTATCATAAAGTTTTAATAACTTTCTTCCCAATGCTCAATGGTTACTATGGGTGAATAAACGTAGCTCTCTTCACCAGGAGGCTGAGGGCCTCCCCAAACTCCCTCTTGGATTATAACATTATCTAAGTAGATATTAAGAGGAGAGAAAGCACTGGTTAGGGAAAATTTCCGACCAACCATTCCTCCAATCACCTCGAAAGTATTTGGGAGGCTAGTTAATCGCATTTCATCCTGGGAATAAACAAGTCCTTTAATGTTTACATCTTTAAAAGAGGTATAAGGCCCAAAATTAATTCTTGCTTTGGTGAAAAGTCCTGAGGGAATCCCTTTGCCAGGATCATTAATTGTGATCTGATCAAGGCCGCAATCAGATTCTCCTCCTCTTTTCCAGCAAAATTTTTCTCCAATATTTATTGTCCCATCGGCTAGCAAAACTCCATTAATTTCTAAATACCTTTCTCCTTTAAGATCGATTCCTCCTTCCACATAGTAAGTAGAGGTGGCAGCGGGGGAGGAGTGATATTCTAAAACTAAAGTACCTCCTTTCCCGATTTTCCAAAGAAGATCTTCAAACTCTGTCTCAGAAAAGATGCATTTGCTACTTGAGGTTACTATACTCCCTGTTGAATCTCTTCCTACCACACTACATAACCCTTCTTGTTGGGCACGAAGAGCTTTGTTTTTGTAGGAAGTAGGCTCAGAAGAATCGAAATCAATTGCTGGCATAGGCATTGGATCAGGAGGACACTTTTCACATATTTCTGGAGTACAAAGTTTCTTGCTACAGGTGCTTGAAGAAATTAGGGTACTCCAAGTGATATTTATATTTTGAACTGATAAGACCTGACCTTCCTGAGAAGTGCTCGTAGGAGTCACTGGATTATCATAGACGCTTACCGTACTCCAAAATTTAATATTAATATTATTGTTGCTAAAAATATTACCGTCGTAAACATTCATTTCACTAGCTTGGATTGTACTTTCCCCACTTGGTGCACCAGCAAAAAGTGGACTGTCTTCAGTTAAACTACCAAAAGCTTTAAGAACTTTTACCTTTACTACTCTTTGAGCAGTTCTATTGCCAGCAAATTTTAAAGTAGTAGTGGCAATAATTAAGCCCTGAGCACATTGAGAATTTTTTATTGAAACAGAAGTAACAGAGTCAGATGTGTAGTTTCTAACAAAAGAGTCCTGCCAAGTTGCACAATCTGGACAATCAACAGTAGAGCTGACAAAACAGATTTTCCAAGGATCATCTCCATCGGTTAAAATATCATCGTTTTTTAGCTTCCAAATTGCCTCATGAATTCCAGCTTCAGCTAGATAATAAGCTCTTGTGGAAAACTGCTGAGCCTTGGAGATTTTGGATCCAGTTAAACTAAAACCGATAAAAAAACTTCCTAAAAAAATCATTATCCCTAAAAGCAGAATAGCAACGATGATAACACTTCCCTGACAGCTTGGAAGAAATTTTTTAATTTTTATCATTCTTCTTAATTTTATTTAAAGATTTCGGCCAAAAATTTTAGTTCTTAACTCAAGAGTTTCTCCACCCTCTGTTAAAGTTAAAAAAATATTAACTAGATTCGAGCCCCAAATTTCTAAATTTTGAAGGTGTTCCCCAATTACTTTTGCTTCTTCTAAAACTTTTCTCTCCAACGTCTGGCCAGGAGGAGGGGTTGAATCCCAAGGCACAAGAGTTTGACTTTGATCGTCTGAGAAATAATAGCCGATTACCTCTCTCTTTATCAAATCTCCATCTTGAAAATAATGAATATAATGGTAGTTGAGGGAGATATGACCGTCTTCAAATAAAATGGTACTGGTGGCTCCTGATTCGGTTTCAGAAAGTTCAGTAACTATTTCTCTGGCTTGTCGGATCTCCCGGCTCATCCTCTCTAAAATTACTCTTCCGTTTTGTAAAAGTTCACCTCGGGTGGTTCCTCTTCGATAAAACCCAATTCCACTGAGATAAAGGCTAAAGATGGCAATAACAACAAGAATAAAGATTGTTATTGCTATCAGAACTTCAACTAAAGTGAAAGCTCCTAAGGAATTTTTCTCAGGCATATTATTTTTCAGCGATTAAGGTAGTAACTTTTATTTGTTTTTTACCGGCTGGAAAAAATGAACTCCACCAAACTTCAACTTCTACTTTTTTCAACCCAGTATCAGAAGTCGTAGCCTGGAGATTGTTATCAACATAGCTCACTTTTGTCTCTCGAGAAAACTTTTCAAAAGGAGAAGGTAGAGGATCTTCAGTTTGAATGCCAACCTGGATTTCCCGATAATTCTTAGAATTTATCTCCTCGATTTTTTCCTGACAAAGCATCGTTGCTTGAGTCTCTTTTTGGTTTGAGATTCCTATTCCAAAAGCCAAAGGAAAAATCTGTAAAACAGTAACAATTCCTACAATTAAGAGGACTATTGCAATCATTGCTTCCAAAAAGGTAAACCCATTTCTAGCAGATTTATAGCTTGAGAAATAGAGCATATTTTTGCTATAGTTATTCTGCTATTTTCACAAAACCTGAAGGTCTTATCTCAACTGTCTTTGTTTTTCCTACCTTATTAATTAAAGAAACATTTCCTCCTTCTTTAACTGCCCCATAAGGGTTAAATAATACTTCGTTATTAGTAAACCCGGTAATTTCTTTAAATTCTATATCTGTTGGTAAAGATTTGCTAAGGATTACTTGGGTGGTGGTTCCATATTTAGTTATCTGATATTCTCTCGTAGTAGTAGAAAAGGAAACTCCATAATCAATCTGTTCAGTAACAGCCATTTGTTGAGCAAAACGGAAATCTCCTACTAATTCCCGAACAGCACTGTTTAATTGCCAAGAAGGTTGAAGGAATTTTAAAGCACTCCAGGAAACTCCAACCATTATTCCAATAATTGAAATAACAATCAAAATCTCAATCAAAGTGAAACTCTTTCTATTTGACATTTGACATTTGACATTTGACATCTTTTAACGTATCCCGCTCATTATACCAAACATTGGTTGCATCATCGAAACAGCAAAAAAACCAACTACTCCACCAATAAAGATGATGAGAAGAGGCTCAATAATTGAGGAGAGTTTTTGAGTGGCATTCCGGATCTCTTCTTCATAAAAATCAGCTAACTTTTCTAAAACTCGAGCAGTTTCCCCTGTTTCCTCTCCCACTTTCATCATCTGTAAGACCATCGGAGAGTAGAGATTTTGATAAGGCTGGAGCGCTTCAGATAGCTTCTTTCCTTTCTCTACCACTTTGGCTGCTTCTTTTAGTGATTCTTGAAAGTAAAAATTAGTTAAAGCTCCAGCTCCAACTTCTAAAGCACGAACAATCGGTACTCCCGCTGATAAAAGCGAACTTAAAGTTCGAAGAGCTAAAGCAGAATTTGTTTGTTTAGAAAGTTTAGAGATAATTGGAATGCTTAAAATTAATTTTGACTTGAATTTACCAGTCTTCTTGATTCTCGAAACCAATAGGGCTGCGAAAATTAGTATTACAAAAAGTAAAATTGCTAAGGGCCATTTTTTTCTCAAAAAATCAGCAAAAGAAATAATAAGCTGAGTAGTAAATGGGAGTTCCACTCCGAGTTCTTCAAAAGCAGCTTTAAGTTTTGGTACAGCAAAAATCATCATAAATATACCAATACTGAAAGCTAAACAAAGAACAATCATCGGATAAATCATAGCTGCTTTTATCCTTGATTTTAAACTATGTTCTCTTTCCATTTGGACACTTAAAATTTTTAAAGCATCTTCTATTTTTCCGGTTTCTTCTCCTACTCTTACTGTCTCTTGATACAAAGTGGGGAAAATATCAGGAAATTCACCAAGAGCATCGGCTAAACTTCTTCCCTTAACAATTTCTTTGGAAATTTTCTCTAAAGCCATTTTGAATTTCGGGGTCTTAGCTTGAATGGCTAAAATCTCTAAAGATCTTGGCAAAGAAACTCCGCTCTTTATCATTACTTCGAGATTTCGAGTAAAAAATAATTTCTCAGTAAGAGGCACCCTAAAAAATCTGCTTAAAATACTAAGCTTAGGAAGTTTTATTCCTCTCTCTTCGCTTTCCCCTTCTTCTCTAGCTTCGATGAGGAAGAATCCCTTTTTTCGCAAAACTTGAGCTAAGTGGGAAGTATCTTCAGCAGCTAAAATTCCTGATTCTTCTTCTCCTCTTAAATTTTTTGCTTTATAAAAATACTTTGGCATTTTATTCAACAATCACCCTCAAGACCTCCTCAATTGAGGTTATACCTTGAGAAGCTTTGACAAATCCATCTTCAATCATTAATTGCATCCCTTCTTTTCTGGCTCTCGCTTGAATTTCATCAGAAGTTGCTCCCTGATGGATCAACTCTTTTAAGCTTGGAGAAACCCTAAGAACTTCAAATATCCCAATTCTTCCTTTATACCCCTCTGGACATTCTTTAGAAGGTTTCGGATGGAAAAATTCAATATCTTTCAAATTCTTTTTCGGGCTTAAAATCTTTTCTTCCTGAAGAACTCTTTCAATTTCTTTTAAGTTACAGTACTTAGCTAAATTCTTCAATTGATTTTGGTTTAATTTATATTTCTCTTTCCCTTCACATAACTTTCTGACCAACCTCTGAGCCAAAATTAAATTTAAAGTGGATGCTAGGAGAAAGGGTTCTGCTCCCATCTCAATTAATCGAGGAACGGCTCCAGCTGCTGAATTAGTGTGTAAAGTAGAGAGAACCAAATGACCAGTTAGAGCAGCATTAATGGCAAGAGAAGCAGTTTCAGAATCTCTAATCTCTCCTACCATAATAATATCTGGGTCCTGTCGTAATAAAGCTCGAAGGCCCGAAGCAAAAGTTAAGCCAATTTTGGGATTAACTTGGGTTTGGTTAATTCTTGGCATCCGGTACTCAATTGGGTCTTCAATTGTGGAGATGTTCACTCCCGGACTGTTTAGAATTTCCATCATTGAGTATAAAGTAGTGGTTTTTCCACAGCCGGTAGGCCCAGTGACCAAAATCATTCCTACCGGCCTTCTCAGAGCTTCTTGAACTCTCTCTAAGGCCTCTCCTCTTAACCCTAAACCTTCCAAACTATAACCTCTAGCTTTTTCTGGCAAGAGTCTCATCACCACCTTTTCTCCGTTAAAAACTGGTAGAATAGATACCCTGATTGAATATCTGTAATCCTCAGTTTCAATCTTAAAACGACCATCTTGGGGAAGCCGATGTTCATCTAATTTTAAATTGCTTAACACCTTAATTCTGGCAACGATTCCTGACTTAGCGCTGAGGGGTAACGTCATAGCGTCATGCAAAATACCATCAATTCTGTACCTTACTAAAACTTCTTTCTCCCCTGGTTCGATATGAATATCAGAAGCTCTTTGTAAAATAGCATGTTTCAATAATGTATCTACGATCCTTATTACTGGTAATTCTTGGGCTTGTTTTTCAAGTTCTGCTCTCTCCTCGACTTCCTCTTTCTCTTCAACTTTTTTTATCCCCTCGGCTTCTTTTTTAATAATTTCCCCAAATTCTGCTTGTAAACTCTCTTGGTATTGACTGAGCACATTCTTAATCCCTTTGGGAGTAGTTAATCTTGGTAAGATTTTCAGATCAGCTTTCTTTTTGATAAATTCAATGGTCTTTAAATCTTCGGGATCAAGCATCGCCACCTCAAGATTTTTACCTTTCTTCCGGAAAGCAACAATGTTATGAGAACGAGCAATGGGCTCGGGTATTATCTTCAAAACATCAGGAGAGACAGTTTCTTTTTCTAGGTTAACAAATGGGATTCCTAAAATATAAGCCTCCAACCTAATCAAATCTTCTTGAGAAATAAAATTTTTAGCTACTAAAATGTCTTCAATTTTTTTCCCTCTTTTTTGAGCTTCTCTTAAGGCCTTATCAAATTGATTTTCTTTGATCAATCCAGCGTCAAGCATAAAGGCCTTTAATTGTTGAGGCTCGACTCTCATACACGAATTATGAATTAAGAATTAGGAATTAGGGTAAAATTTCCGAATCAACAAAAATCCCCAAATTCATAATTCATACTTCCTAATTCCTATTCGCCTAGAGCTTTCTTTACTTTCTCTACCACTTCCTCCAACGTGTAATTTGCTTTCACCAAAAAGGTTTTTGCCCCAAGCTCCAAAGCTTTTTCTATATCTTGCATTCTCTCTAAATTAGTCAGAATAATAATTGGAATTTCCTTGGTCTCCTCATCTTCTTTCAGTTTTTCTAAAACTTCAAACCCATCCATCTTTGGTAAAATCAAATCAAGTAAAATGAGGTCGGGCTTTTTCAGCTTAGCCATTCGCAGACCACTCTCTCCATCCAAAGCCCCGATTACATCATAACCCTTCTTTTTCAAGGTATCACCCAATGTTTTTTGCAAAGCAGATTCATCTTCAATGAAGAGTATCTTTTTCATAGAACTAAAATTATAGATAAAAGTTAAGACCTTTATTTCTTTTCTAATTTTTTGTTAATCGGCAAACTGAAATAGAATTTTGTTCCGACACCTTCTTTTGATTTGAACCAAATTTTACCACCCATTAATTCCAAGATTCTCTTGGTAATGTGTAACCCAAGTCCTGATCCCTCAGTTTGATACTTCAAAATACTCTTTGAACGGAAAAATTTTTGGAAGATGTACTTTTGCTCTTCTTTAGGAATCCCAACTCCATTATCTTCAATCTCAAAATAGATCTTCTTTCGATCTTTCCGGAGTTTAATTTTAACTTCGCCCCCACCCCGAATATAGCGAATAGCATTATCCAAAAGATTCTCCACTACTTGCTCCAACCATAAAGGATCTCCTAGAACCTTGGGCAAATCTTTCTCTGCCTCAAATTCGATTTTGACATTTGAGGCCTCAGCAAAAGATTTAAACTTCTCAATTAATTTCTCGGTAATTTTTTCAAGAGAAACTTCTTGTTTTTTGAAGGGTAATTTCCCAGCTTCTATCCGAGAAACCGTCAAAAGATCATTAACTAAATCTCCCATTCTTTTGATATTATCTTCAATAATTTTAAAATATTCTTCTCTTTCTGCTTCGGTTTCTTTTGTCCCCTTTGAGGTTAAAATCTCCAAAGAATATTTGAGATTAGTGAGGGGAGAACGCAGTTGGTGGGAGACAACGCTGATGAATTCAGTTTTCATTCGAGAGGCCTCAGCAACGCTTTCGAAACTTCGAGTTATAGTATAGCTAATTGTCATTAAAAGCCCTCCCTCAAAAAGAATAATCAAACTTACTGTCCTTGGGTCCCCAATTTTTAAAGTAGCAATATAATAAGTAATGAGGATCACTCCAATAATAATTCCTCCCATTACCACAAAAAGAAAATGTGGACATTGCCAAAGGGGTAATCCATACTCTCTACACCGAGCCGAAATACTTAATTTTTCTAAAAATTTCTTATTTTCTTGAACCATATTCTATAAAATCAAACCTTTGTTTGATTATACCACAAATAAAACTGTCAAAAAATAAACCCGGTAGAGGAATTTCAACTTGCTCTGGATGAGAAATTTGCCAAGTACCTTGCACTCAAATTACCAATGGTAGTCCAATTTCCTCTGGGGGTTTGTTTTGTAATTTAGGTTTTCTGAAAGAAAACCTTGTTGAAATTCTCATACCGGGTAAATCATTGACTCTCAATTCAAAATCGGCTAAAATAATTAGGAGTTCTCTCAACGGGGTGTGGTGTAACGGTAGCACGAGGCCTTTGGGAGGCTTTAGTCCGAGTTCAAATCTCGGCACCCCGAAATTAAATCGATAAGCGGGAGTAATTCAGTTGGTAGAATGCCACTCTTCCAAAGTGGTCGTCGCGGGTTCGAATCCCGTCTCCCGCTCAAACTAAAGCCCCGCGCCAAAGGCGCGGGGCTTTAATCTCTTTCAAAACTTTACTTCACTGCATCTTTTAATCCTTTACCAGCTTTAAACCGGGGAACTTTCTTAGCTGGGATTTTAATTGTAGCTCCAGTTTGAGGATTACGACCGGTTCTGGCTTTTCTCTTGGAGACGGTAAAGGTTCCAAAACCTGTTAGAACAACATCTTTACCTGCTTTAAGACTTTTGGTAATTTCTGCCAAAATGGCGTTTAAGCAATCTCCTGCACATTTCTTGGAGCAACCAGCCACCTTGACCATTGCTCCGATTAAATCTTCTTTTGTTATTTTTGCCATTTTAGTTCTAAATTTGTACCCTCCAAGAGCTAATAATTGCCAACTCTTGGAGTATCATTTCCGACCTTTTCACCTTATATTGTATAATTATAAAGGTTTCTACAAGAAAATAAAGCGAAAATAAGAGTTTATCTAGCGTATTCCACTACTCTTGTCTCTCTAATTACATTTACTTTTATCTCTCCAGGATAGTTAAGTTCCTCCCTAATTTTCCCAGCAATATCTCGAGCCAGCTTATAAGCTTCTAAATCACCAATTTCTTCCGGTCGGACAAAAACCCTAATCTCTCTTCCCGCTTGGATAGCGTAAGCCTTTTCCACTCCTGAGAAACTCAGGGCGATATCCTCTAATTCTTTAAGTCGTTGGAGATAATTTTCAACCGTATCTTTTCTGGCTCCTGGTCTGGCTCCAGAAATCTGATCAGCAACTTTTACTAATACCGCCTCAATACTCTCACTCTCATATTCTTCATGATGAGCCCTCATAGCTTGAATTACTTCCTCGGGTTGATTAAATTTCTCTAAAATTTTTATTCCAATATCAACGTGAGAACCCTGAATCTGATGGTCAACTGCTTTTCCAATATCATGCAAAAGCCCAGCTTTTTTAGCGACTTTAACATCAGCCCCTATTTCTTCAGCCAAAGCGCCTGCTAAGTGAGCTACCTCAATTGAATGCAAAAGAACATTCTGACCGTAACTTGTTCGGAAATATAATCTGCCCAAGAGTTCAACAATTTTTGGGGGCAAATCAAGGATCCCAGTATCGTAAACCGCTTTCTCGCCAAACTCTTTCACTTGAGCCTCAACTTCTGCTTGAGCTTTTTTAACCTGCTCTTCAATCCGAGCTGGTTGAATTCGACCATCTTGAATTAACCTTTCTAAAGCAATTTTGGCAATGTGGCGCCTGATTGGATTAAAACCAGAAATAATTACCGTTTCGGGAGTATCATCTACTATCACTTCAACCCCGGTCAGTTTCTCAAAGGTCTTAATATTTCTCCCTTCTTTTCCGATGATTCTTCCTTTTATTTCTTCGGAAGGTAAAGATAAGGTGGTGGTTGTGATTTCTTGGGCCTGACTGAGAGCATATCTTTGAATGGCTGAAGCCAATATCTCTTGAGCCCTCCTTTTATATGTCTTCTCTCCTTCTCTCATTAACCTTTGAATTCTTTCTATCAATTCCTTTTCCCCATCTTTCTCAATTCTTTTAAAAAGTTCTTCTTTAGCTTCTTTAGTTGAGAGTTTAGCAATTCTTTCTAATTCTTTCTGGGCGCTCTCTTGAAGTTCATCTACCCTTTTTTTCATTTCTTTAAGTTTTTTTACTTTGTTTTCAAACTCTTTTTCTCTTCGCTCAAACTCAGAAATTTTCTCTGCCAAAATATGCTCTCTCTTGAAGAGTAACTTCTCTGTTTTTAAAAGTTCTTTTCTTCTTTCATCGGTTTCCCTTTGGGCTTCAGAGATTAGACTACTGGCTTTCTCTCGGGCTCGGGTTAAAATTTCCTCACTTTCAGCTTTTGCTTGAGCTATTTTCTTTTGTAATTTTGCTTCTATCGTTCCTTTCTTCTTTTTGGCGATTGATTGACGAGCATAATACCCCAAAATTGCTCCCAGAGCCAAAGAAACACAACCTACAAAAAGTAGGGTTATTTGGTTCATAATTTTGGGTGAAATTTTGGTAATTAGACATACCTGATACTTTCAGTATCAAAGTTATTACCAAACTTCGATAACTATTTTCTGGTTAAAGCTTACCAAAAAAAATTCCCTTTGTAAAGGGGAAGCTAATTACCAATGACCAATTTTCAAATTCCAATTTTCAATGAAGCACCAACCACCAAATCCCAAACAGTTTGAAAATTAGAATTTGGAGTTTCATTGGCTCTTGAAAATTGAAAATAACCTATGGACTTATTTCTTTCCACTTGGGTAGAGGCAACATTACTCCAATGGTTTTGGTTTTAGAGCAAGTGCCAACGTCGTCGGTTATCTCTAAAGTAACAATCTTCTCTCCCGTGGAGTTAAATTTCACTCGAGGATTTTCGGAAGTGGGGGAACTGCCAGTAGCGAAAGTAGTTCCTTCGGGAAAAGTCCAGAGAAAACTTTGTCCTGAACAGGAAATCTTATTATTGTTTATATCATAACAAGTGCTTTCATCATTGCACGTAGCACAGAACTGAACTATTTCTCCTTGGGTTGGGGAAGTCGGTGTCCAAATAAAATCAGGAGTAGGATAAATATGGACC
>CAYQJC010000010.1:0-17851 GCA_964417825.1 uncultured Candidatus Saccharibacteria bacterium
GATATCCATTTTTTAGCCGAAACTAAAATCGCTGGTCTGGCTGGCGAGAGGAGGTATAATACCCCACCATAAATTAAAACTCCAACACAGATCGTTACAACTATAATAAAGCTCAGGTTGAAGAAATATTTAAAATAGAGGGCCAATACTTCCCCAGAATTAATTTCTCCAACTTTTAATTTCTGATTAATCTCTTCGGGGGTTAAAGTTCCAGGAAGAGAGGGATATTTTATTTCTAAAGCAAAAGCATAATTTGCTTGAAAGAGGAAAATTATTAAAAGAAAGATAATACAAATTTTTGGGAATTCCCTCATTGTTCAATTTTAGCAAAATTACTCATTTCAGGCATAATCAGTGGTCGTAGATTTAGCCATATTTTAACTCAAGATAAACTGCTACTGTCCAGCCGGGAATACTTCCTAATACTGGAATCATCTCCGCAACAACCAAAAGAGGAAGGAGCCATTTTAATCTTCTTCCCCATTTGGCTGCTTTTTGGGCTGCTCTTCCTACTGCCTCTATTCCCTTCTCTTTCATTACTTTCCTTCTTTTCCATAAAGGTGGAGGCGTTTCGCCCATTTCTCTTCTCTTTATCATTGAACGAAATAACATCCATCCCCCAATAAAAATTATTGCTCCAATATCAATTATTACAGAAATAATATGGCCCGGCCCGGGCAAAAATACCTCTACCAGAACCTCGCTCAAATCAGCGAAAATTGCCGCTGACATCATAAGGATTCCTTCCGGGCTCAAAAAAATTGCCTCTCGAAAGGCTTGAGAAACCGAAATTCCTTCTTCCTCTAAGGTAGGATATTTTTCTTCAACTGCCTCCTCGGGTTCTCTTTTAGCTCCCTTTTCTGAAGGGGCTGAAGTTGTTGCTGTTTCTTCTCTAACCATTTTATTCCTTTTATTTTCCTTTCCCGAATTGTTTTTTCGCTCGTTTAACCTTCTCCACTTCTGCTGGGGAAGTGGTGATAATTTGATCTTCAGCGTAAGAGGCAACTACTTTAAGAGCCACTCTTTTCTGCCCGGCAATAAAAATTCCTTCGCCAACATCGCATTCTAACAAAAGATATTTCTCTTCATCAGTTAAGTTAAAGGTTTTTTGGACTACATCGATGGTGGCGGGTGACTGTTTCATCAGAAACTGCAAAGAAGAGTTGGTAATAATTGGTTTTCCATAATCAGATCTCATAAAGTCAGAAACGTCCTGAGTAATGGTGGAAACTCCTAACCAATATTTCCTTGCTCTTTTGCAAATGCCATACAAAAAACTAGCTCCATCTTCTGTTTGCATTATCCACCAAGCTTCATCTACCAAAAGGATTCTCTTTTTCAGCTCTGACCTGACTGCGTTCCAGATATATCGCAGAATAATAAACATAGCCATTGGTCTTAACTCATCTTCCATATCTCTTATGCCAAAAACCACGAAATTTTTATCCATCGTGACGTTAGAGGGGTTATTAAAGAAGGGGGCAAAAGTTCCGGTGGTAAACTTCCTTACTCTCCGAACTAATGACTCAGTGCCCTCCATTCCCTCAAGAATGCTTTGAAAATCAGACATTAATGGAGTTTTCTCTTTCCATGTGGCAGGGTCGGATTTTGGGGTGATGTCTCTGGCTGCATAGGTTTCGGTTAAAGCTCTATCAATTATGGCATCTTCTTCTGGAGTAAGACCCCCCAACATTATTCTCATTAAGCCGACCAAGTTTATAATATTCGATCTTAAGACATCTTCGGGATTTTCATCCTCTCGAGGCATGGGCAAATCAAAAGGGTTAAGGTGGTGAGGAGAGGTTAAAGAAATGTTGAAATAAGAACCATCAACTGCTTCAGCTAACCATTGATATTCATTTTCTGGATCAATTACGATACAACCCACATTTTGCATAAGATACCTTAAGATTTCTAATTTCAGAGCATAACTTTTACCAGCTCCCGCCTTAGCGAAACAAACACTATTGGCATTTTCCAGCGTGAATCTATCAAACAAAACTAAAGAATTATTATGTTGATTAATGCCGTATAAAATTCCTTCGTTAGCGGAAAGATCTGGAGAAACAAAAGGAAAAATAGAAGAGAGAGGAGCGGTATTCATTGGCGTGTGAACCATTATTTGATCAAGTCCATAGGGAGAAGTTGAAATAAAACCTTGTTTTTCTCTCATTAAAGCTGGTTTGAGATAGATTAATCTTGATTCAAAAATTGACCTTAGGCGAGTTTCAATCTGGCGGAGTTCTTTTCCGCTGTCCCCATAAATAGTTAAGTAAACCCCTAAGCGAAAGATTCTTTCTCTGGCGGTTTGAAGTTGATCTCTTAGTTTTTCAATATCTTGGTAAGCGGTTTCCAAAGTTGGATCACGAACTAATCCTTTTTCAGCTCTTTCTGCTAATTCAGCTTGAACTTCAGTAAGTTTTTTAACTAACTGTTTCAAAACTTGACCCGAATCAACCGGGTGGATATGTAAAGAGACATCAATAGGATAGTTTAAATTAATAGCGGGGGAGAGCCAGCCGGTTGAAAGATACCTCGGGTAAGAGAAGACAAAAAATGACTTGCAGTATCTTTCACCTAATCTTAAATAGTTTTGTCTTATCTCAACTGCCGAGGGGGCAACAATATCTTGAACCTGGATTTCTTCGGGAGTTATTTCTAGTTCAGCAATCATTTTTTCTTTTTTGAAAAAGGGTAGTTTCATAAATTACTTAATTACTTAATGACTCAATAACTTAATCACTTTATAAGCTCTGGCAATATTTCAGGATAGTAGCCCACTTCGGCCTCTCGGGGATGGTGCCAACTCCAGAAAAGTTCAATGATTTCTGGGGTGGTTAAAGGGATAGCATTTAAGCCACAACGTCTTAAGCCGATTGCTACATATTCCATTCTCTGCCAGAGTTGTTCCCTGCACCTTTGGAAATTTTCTTCGGACATCTGAAAACCACCCTTGCTCAATAGTCCTTTTAATCTGCCAGTGCTAAGACCAGCTGCTTCAGGAAGAGTAAAAGGGACGATAACAAAGAATTCTTTCCTCATAATTGTTCCTTCCTCAACTAAACTTTCGACAAACTTTCGGTATTCGGTAGTTTGAACTTTTAAGAGTTCATTTTCTTGTTTTTCTTCAAGTTCTTTCAATTTGTCGAAATAGCCAGTGATGTTTAATCTTCTTGAGCGGGCAATAATTTGACAAGAAAAATCTAAAGAGTTCAGAAAATTCTGGAATTGATAAACTATTGCTTTTTGTTCTTCATCCGATTTCAAATCAAAATTTATGGAAGAAACCATCAAAATTCCCCTGAGAGCTTTATTTTTTAAAATGACTACACCTTCTCTGATTTGACTAAACTCTAAAAATTGTTGGGTTGGGGAAGCAAACATATTATTCTTTGAAGCCGATCTCTAACTTAGAACTAAGTTTTCTCAATCGACTTTCTGGAGAAATTTTTAAGGGAGCTTCTTTGAATTTTTCCTCCTCTTTTTTCTTCCTTACTAGTTTAATTGGAGTTAAAACTTCTTTCTTTTGCCAAACAAAAGTTCTGGCTGACCCTAGAAATCCGAAATATTGAGGAATTACATTAATTAAAGGCACTCCTTCTATTTTAACAAAGACTAAACAAAAAGCTCCTCCGCCAATTAGGAAAAAACAAATCAGAAATATTCCTTTTGGCAACAAAAAATACAAAACGAATAAAATCAAAGCAGCTATCCCAAAATAGACAAGTTGCTTAAAGGTCAAAGTTCCAACAATATGAGCTTCCCTTTCTAAAAATTTTGGCACTTTAAACTGCATTATTATATTTTACTATTTTTTAAATCTAACTACAAACAAGGAGTGAGAATTTAAAAAGAGGATTTTAAAATTTGACAAAAATAAAGTTATATGTTAGAGTCTAGAGATAGGCAGTTTTTAAATTAAAAACTTAATAAGGAGTGTGAGAAATGGTTGATAAAATGCAAGCTAACAATAATGAGAAAGAAGTAAAAGAGGAAAGGAAAATGAGATATGGTGCAAGATATGCCGGAACAATTTTATTGAGTGTAATCTTGGGAGTGCTATTAGCTTTCTTTCAGATTGATTGGAGTTGGATCTTTTTTGGTATTCTTTTTCTCGTTCTGATTGGATTAGTAATCGAATGGAGATTGACAATAGTAGGTATAATAATGAGCATAATCCTCCTCGCAGTGGGAACGGTTGAAGGAATAACCTGGCTACCAATCCCAATACTGACCTTTCTTTTCTTAGTGGGCTTATTTAACGTGCCTGAGAACCATCGAGCTGTTATCGAAAGATTTAGAAAGTTTAACAGACCTGCAAAAGAAGGGCTGCGTTGGATACTTCTTCCTGGGATAATTGAAGCAATAAAAGAGATAATTTTTATTGAGGAACAGAGAATCCCTATTTACCCGGAGCCAATTGAGATTGATTTTGTTGATGGATCTTCTGCTCCAAAGAATGCTATAGCTTATATTCGGATTTACAAACCAGATGAGGATTATGAATTAACAGATAAAGAGGGCGATCTATTAGGATTAAACGGATCTGAAAAAGAGAGAGAGAAGACACCAAGAAGTGGGGTTTATAGAGCAACCTATTACATTTTGGAGCACTACATAAAAGGAACCCAGACCTTACTCGCGAATTCCTTAAGAAGTTATTTAAATTCATTAGTAATCGATGAAGGGCTGAGTAAAGGGCGAGCAGGTTATAATCTTCTACAGCCAGACAAAGATGGTAAAGAAAGGATCCCCCAGAAAGAGGTAGATCGAATAAAAACTGCTTTAAAAAGATGGGGTGTTTCGTTATTCAGGGTGACAGTGGAGGATTTTGATCTTCCGCCTGCCTTAGTGACGATAAGGCAAGAAAGGCATAAAAAGGAGAAAGAAAAAGAAGCCTCTCCTTTTGTGGCGGAAAGGAGAGCTGAAGAGACAGTAGGGACTATGTTCCAGATGCTCAAAAGGCAAACTGGATTGGGGATAGAGACTCTTCAAGAAGAACTTCGAAAGAGCCCAAAGCGATTTATAAAAAAATATGAGCCTTTGTTTAGACAAAATACTGAGCTCATCCATAGAAGGATGGGAATCGACGGTAAGGCTCTTGTGGAGATTATCACACGTGCAGCAGAGAAAGAAGGAGGGAATGAAGACATTTTGGATAGGATAAAGAATCTTCTCTTATCAGTTATTGCCGCTTGGAAAAGAATGCCTCCTGGTATTTCAGCGGAGCCGAAGGCAGAAGGAGAAATATCCAGAAAACCGAGTGAACGAATTGAAGAGATAAGACAAAAATGGATTCAGACAGGTAAAATTAAACCGAAATCGAAATCAGAAGAATAAATTAATAAAAGAGAGGAAGAATCCTTCCTCTCTTTTTATTCGATTGGTTCTCGGTAAATATCTTTTTTGGCCTCTCTTTTGGAAGATGGTTTGGTTTTTATAGATGGTTCTTTTTCAATAAGTCCTAAGCCATAAATCACTTTCTTTTTAATGTCTTCCGCTAAATCATTTGCTTTTTTTTCAGAAATAAGTAGTCTCTCTTTTAATCGAATAGACATTTCTTCTATTGGCATCCTTTGTTCCACAATTTCTTTAATGGTTTTGGAAACTTGACCAATCGGCAAACTTCTAAAGAGTTCTACTTTTTCTTCTAAAGTTTTCGCTAGTTTTATTTTTTTAGCTATTTCTTCTTTCCTTTTCTCCAAATCTATTCCATGCTTTTCCAGTAGTTCTCGGACAAGGGGAACTATCTCATCTGGATAGATTATTTGGGGTTTGGTTAATTTATTTAGCATGTTCCCTGGTGCTTTAATTGATTTTGTCATTAAAAATCAAATAAAGTTGGGGTGATCTGCTTCATCGATAACTGAAGCAATTCGTTCTGCTTTCTCAGGATTAGTTCTTTCAAGCTCCCTAACTGTTTCGATGATTTTATCAAAGTTTTTAGCAATGCCTGTAAGAAGATTGTATTTTTGAGTAACCGAACCTTTCTTTCTTATTTCTTCTATCTTGGGTCGATCAAGATTTATGATTACTTCAATTTTACTTAATTCTTCCGGATGAACATTCTTTCGAAAGTCCTCAGGCGAGATTTTCTGAATAGTTTCTCCAATTTCTTCGGCAGTTTTCCCAATTTCTGCTAACCAGGTCGGTCGGTTTTTGAACGTCTCGCTAAGATCAGCCCCCATTTTTTTAGCATCCGGAAGATATCTTTTTTCTTCTTCCTTGAGGGCTTTTCTTTTGCTCAAAGCTTCAAAAGCAGCGGCTCTGATCTTAGCATCTCTAGCCAGGAAAACAGGTCTTTTTACTATTTCATGCAATCGTTCTTCTGGTAGTTCCTTCATTGCTTTTACATATTCATTCAGTTCTTTGCGCTTCTTTCTTTCATAAAATCCTGGAGAAACCACGTGGGCCTTCTCTAAGAAATGCCAGAAGGACTCTTCACCCACCTCTCTGCCAGCTGGCGTAGCTATTCCTTTCAGAGCTCCTTTGAAGCCAGCCCAGGTTCGCCCAGCTCTTCCTTTTCCTTCTCTTCTTGCTTTCTCAGTTGCTTCTCGGGCCCCAACTATTGCTCCACCGATTCCTCTTATTCCGCCTTTCCCAATAACTCCTGGGGCTTTTTTCCCTATTTTTTTACCGAAGGCAATTATCCGGTCAGCGCCCATGGCAGAAGTTTGCAAAGTTGTGTAAAGGCCGATCAGCATAAAAATTAAAGCTCCAAGCACACTCGCCACTTCAGCATTGACTGTAAATTCTGAAGTACCAATTGATTCTTGGAGATTTAATTTATCTCCTAAAGCAAGAGTTAAATGCCCGAGATACAAGAAAAACCCTCCGATGGCTCCAATAAACGACCATTGAATCAATTGGTGCCACCAAGTGGTGAACCACCTTCTGGTGGTTGGGAAGATATAGGCAACAAAAGCTAAGGGAGAGAGGATAACTAAAATCCATATAACAAAAACTCGAGCGAATAACAAAAGAGCATACAAAAGCAAAATCCCACCACCAACAAATCCCAAAGCAATTAAAAGCAGAAATAGTGCCATCGGTCGCCAATCAAGAGGGCCCACTAAACCTTTCCAGCCAGCAGCATTTAACAAGAAGACATCAAGCAAGGTATTCCACTGAGTAAGTCCCCGCAAGAAAAAGTTGGTTAGAAGATTGGCTGCATCAACCACTATTCCACAAATTAAAGGAGTAAAATTAACAAAAAGAGCCATTATCAGGAGATAAGCAAATGCTTTTTTGGTATTAAACCCTGCCCATTGCAAAGCAGTGGCTAAACCAATATAAATTAGTCCTAAGATAAAACCGATATTGGCTATATCTCTTGTTAAGGTCCAGCCAGCTCTGATTAAGTCGTTTCTGGATGGATCGGTATAGACGATATTGTTAATAAAATCAAGCATTCCACTTAAAAGAGCAATCCCCAAAGCCAAAACCGCTTCAGCAGCTAAAAGAACTAACTGAAGAAAGGCCATTACAATTGCCATTGCGATTCTGGCAGCGATATCACCTATTCCTCCTAAAACCCAACCACCAATTTGCCACAAGTCAATCTGAGCCCAAACGATACCCCTAGGAAAAAGGAGAACAACTAAAAAAAGCAGAGAAACAATAAGAACTTTCTGCTTTCTAGTGAGCCATTTCGGAGAGAAGAAATTTTCCAAAAATTTCATCATTAAAGTATTATAGCAAACAGAGCGAAGTAAGTCATCAAGTTATTAAGTCAACAAGTCATTGAGTTATTGGGCGATTGGAAGGTTTTAGTAAGATTGATCCAAGCTTTAACATCCAAAGTTTGAGCTCGTCGGGTTGGCTGAATGTCATTTGCCTTTAGCCACTTTTCAACTTTCTTTCTGGGTAAATGCAGTTCCTCGCTGAGATTATTTATCAATTGTTTTCTGGGATGAGAGAAACCTGCCTTTACAATTTTTGAAAAGTAGAAGCAGAAGGACGCGGATAGCAACGCAGATTTACGCGGAACTATTTTTAGAATCACTGAATTTACTTTGGGGTGGGGCCAAAAAGAATCTTTTTTTACGGTTTCTATTATTTTAACATTAGCTCTGAATTGAACCAACACTCCTAACCTCTCCATTTTAGGAGGTTTTGAGCAGATTCTTTCCCCAACCTCTTTTTGAATCATTACTACCATCAATTCTGGGGGCTTTTCAACTTCTAGGAGTTTTCTGATGACCTCTGTAGCGATATTGTAAGGAAGATTAGAAACCACTTTATAATGGCTACGAAATACGAATTTTCTACGAATATACGAAATTGTTTCTGGATTTAAAATATCGCCTGGAATAATTTCTACATTATTGAAGTCTTTTAAAGTTTCTTCCAAAATCTCTATCATTCTTCTATCTTTCTCAACGGCTATAACTTTTTTTACTTTTTTGGCTATTTCTCTTGTCAAAGTGCCAATTCCTGGACCGATTTCCAAAACAACATCTTTGGGTTTAAGTTCAGCTGCTTCAATAAACTTACCGAGAACAGTTCTCTGGAGCAGAAAGTTTTGCCCCATTCTTTTTGAAGGATGGATATTTTTTTCTTTGAGCAAACCTTTAATAACTCTTTTTGAGGTTAGATTAAATCTCATAGATAAATTTTACTTTCGATCCTAATAATATTTATCCGGTTTTTTGGCTGTGGATAAAAAGGTTGACTTCTGAGGTTTTTTGAGGTACTTTCTTAAAATATATGAGAGAATTTTGGAAATCTCCGTATTTCTATTTGGGGATCGGTGTTTTTTGTTTGTTAATTATTGGCCTCTTAGCCATCATCCCTGAGAGCAAAAAAGAGCTTTCTTCTAATCGGAATGTTTTGGATAAGAGCCAGTATTTGTTTCCGGAAGTGAAGGATTTTGGTAAGGTTGTTGACCTAAACATTATCGCCAATACCACCTTGGGGCCTGTTGCTCCACCTTTTCTGGTTTCAGGAAATGTGCTGGGGGCGCTTGGAGGTGGGAGAAGAGAGATAGAGGAGTATATTGTTGAGAAAGGAGATACTTTAAGTTCGATTGCTGAGAAATTTGACATCTCTTTGGAGACTTTACTTTGGGCTAATGATTTAAGGTCGAACTCAGTTATTCAACCCGGACAAAAATTAATTATTCTACCGACCTCTGGAGTTTTGCATGTTGTTCATGAGGGAGATACTTTGAGCGAAATTGCTGAAATTTATCAAGCCAAAGTAGAAGATATTGTTGAATTTAATGGGCTGGAAGATGAAGGGAGAATTTATACCGGAGACCTTTTGATTATACCGGGAGGTAAGAAACCAAAAATAATTCAAAAATATGTTCAAGTTCCTTTATCCCAAAGTTATTTTATCTGCCCAATCCCTTCACCTTGTAGAATTACTCAAGGATTACATTGGTACAATGCTGTAGATTTCTCAAACGGAAAATGCGGAGAACCCGTCTTTGCAGCAGCTGGGGGAACTGTCCAAAGAACCGGCTATGGAAAAATTTCCGGGTATTTTGTTCGAATTTTGCATCCTAACGGGGTAGTTACTTTTTATGGTCATTTAGCTAAGATTATAGTTAGTCCGGGCCAGAAAGTTTATCAAGGGCAGATTGTTGGTTATATGGGGTACAGCGGTCTGACTCGACCCCGAGGTCCAGCTGGTTGTCATTTACATTTTGATGTTAGATTCGCTCGGAACCCTTTTGCTGGTTATCCAGTGGGAACAGAACTTGGCAAAAAATAAATCATTGAGTGATTAAGCTATTAAGTGATTGAGTGATCCGGTGATTGAAATTTGATGGCTCAATCACTTTCCTTAAGGCGGTAACTTAGAGCCTCACTAATGTTCTGGAAAGAAATACTTTCTCTTTCTTCTAAGTCAGCAATTGTTCTTGCTACTTTAAGCACCCGGTGATAACCTCTGGCAGAAAGTTTTCCTGAATCAACAAATTTTTTTAAAATAGTTTGAGATTTACTGTCGAGTTGGCAGTATTTTTTAATTTGAGGGATTTTCATTTCTGAGTTGGTTAAAATTCCTTCTTCTCTAAATCTTTCTTTTTGAATTTCTCTAGCCCTTTCTATTTTCGCTTTAATTTTCCCGCTCTGGTTTTCTCTGTCGGGTGAAATTAAATCAGTGTATTTTAAAGAAGGAACCCAACAAAAAATATCAATCCTGTCTATCAAGGGCCCTGAAAGTTTCCGGCGATAACTCGCGATTTGAGAGGCAGTGCAGCTACATTCTCTTTCTGGATCATTATAATAACCGCAAGGACAAGGATTGCTGGCAGCGATTAAAGTAAATTTTGCTGGAAAAGTTAGGGTGTACTTCGCTCTTTGAATGGTAATCTCACCTTCTTCAATGGGCTGGCGCAAACTTTCTAAAACATCTCGATGAAACTCGGGGAATTCATCTAAAAACAAAACACCCCGATGAGCTAAAGTTATTTCACCGGGTTTGGGAGGAGTTCCTCCGCCAATTAAAGCAACTTCCGAACAAGTATGATGGGGGGAACGGAAAGGTCTTTTTGTCAAAAAAGATCTTTCTTTTGATAAAAGACCTGAAATACTGTAAATTCTGGTTAATTCAAGAATTTCTTCAAAATTTAACTCTGGCAGGATAGAAATGACTCCTTTTGCCATTAGGGTTTTACCTGCTCCCGGTGGCCCTTGCAACAAAACATTATGCCCACCGGCAGCTGAGATTTCCAATCCCCTTTTAGTATGGGATTGACCTTTTATCCAACCAAAATCTACTTCAAATTCTTGCGAGATATTTCTGAATTCCTCAAGCTCAATTCTTGGTTGGAGAATTTCTTTTCTTCCTTCAAGATAAGCGATTGCTTCAGCTAAATTTTTTACACCAATTATCTTGATTTCTTTTCCTTTCTCTAAAAGATTTACTAAACTTGCTTCTTTCTCGTTTTCTTTTGGTAAAATAATTTCTCTAAATCCTTCCTCTTTGGCTAAAAAGCTAAAAGCTAAAGCCCCTTTAATCGGTTTTAAAGTTCCGTCTAAAGATAATTCCCCCAGAATTAATTTTCCTTCAGAATTAAATCTTAATTGATTTGAAGCCAAAAGATAACCAAGGGCAATGGGTAAGTCGTATAAACTTCCTTCTTTTTTCAAATCAGCTGGAGCTAAATTTACTAAAACTCTTTTGGCTTGGTGATGGGGTGGAGAAAGTTTGATGCTTTTGATAGCTTGAGAAACTCTTTCTTTCGCTTCAGCAATAGCTTTATCTCCTAACCCTACAATATTAAAAGATCTCAGCCCTTTTGCCTGAGCGACCTCAACTTCAATGATTTGAGCCGAAAGCCCCTTTAAAGTGGCTGAGAAAATTTTCGAGACCATAAGGCAAGAAATTCTATTTGAGCTTCTTTTATTTTACTTCTTTTTTTCTTCCTCTTTCTTTTCCTCTTCATTTTTCTTCTTCTCTCCCTCGGCTTTTTCTCCTTCTTTCCCTTTTATTTCTTTCTTTTCACCCTTCTCTTTTTCAATTTGGCTCATGCTCCTGACATCGATTTTCCAGCCAGTGAGCTTGGCAGCCAATCTGACGTTTTGGCCATCTTTCCCTATTGCTAAAGAAAGCTGGTCGTCAGGAACGATAGCCTGAGCTTTATTTTTCGGGAGAATTTGGACTTCTAAAACTTTGGCTGGCGCGAGAGCGTTGGCAATATACTTTTTGGGATCCTCGGCCCATTCAATGACGTCAATTTTTTCGCCACCAAGTTCATTAATAACCGCTAATATCCTGGTTCCTCTTTGGCCAACCAAAGAGCCGATGGGGTCAATTCCCTCTTCTGTGGCTTGGACAGCAATTTTGCTTCGAGAGCCAGGTTCTCGGGAAATTGATTTTATTACTACCTGGCCAGCTCCAATCTCGGGCACCTCTAACTCAAAGAGCTTTGAGATTAACTTAGGGTAAGCTCTAGAGAGAATAACCTGAGGACCTTTAGGAGTTTGTTCAGTTTTTAGAATATAACATTTTAATCTTTGGCCAGGTCGGTAGAATTCACCTGGAACTTGTTCTTTTTTAGGCAAGATCCCTGAAGTTCTACCAATATCTAAAAAGACAGCATTTTTTTCAACTCTTTGGACAATACCTGAAACAATTTCACCTTCCTTTTCTTTATATTCCTTAAAGGTTTCTTCTTTTTCTACCTCCTTTATTTTCTGCAAAATTACTTGTTTTGCCGTTTGAGCAGCAATTCGGCCAAAATCTTCTTTGGCCTCCAAAGGAATTCTTATTGTTTCTCCTGGCTTGGAGTTCTGGGCAATTTTTTTAGCTTCTTCAAGGAGAATATGGCGTTCTGGATTAAAGCGGATTTTTTCACTATTATCTTTAAGGGACTTCCCTTTTTCTTTAAGTTCTTTTAATTCTTCTTCAGATAAAATCATTTTTTCATCAACCACTTCCTTTATTTGCCAAAATTTAACCTCCCCGGTTTTTGGGTCAAGTTTGGCTTCAATCCTCTGCTTTTTTTTGCCGTATTCTTTTTTGTAAGCAGAAGCAATAGCCGCTTCAATCACCTCAATAACTTTTTCTTGAGGAATACCTCTTTCTTCAGCTATCTCCATTACTGCTGAAGTAAATGTTTTAAGATCCATCTTCCTTCGCTTTGCTCAGTCAAGTGCAAAATTCAAAATGAAAAATGCAAAATGACAGAGCAAAATGCAAAATTATAATTAAAGGCCGTCTTTTATAAACGACCTTTTATTTAGTTTAGTAAAATTAATTTTTCAAGTCAATAAATATCCTCGATGGCATTTTTGTAATGCTTAATTTTAACCCTTTGAGAATTCAGAGAAACCTCAATCGCTATTATATCAATTTGCCATGGACTATTAAGGGAAATTTTAAATTCTTGCAAGTAAATCTGGGCCATTTTAATTAATTGTCTTTTCTTTCTCCAATCGATTTGGTCTTCTGGGTAAAACCCTTCTTTTTGGTGAATTGTCTTCACTTCAATAAAAACAATATTCCTTCTCTTTTTAGCAACAATATCAATTTCGCCCCACTTCCTTTTAAAATTTCTGGCTAAAATTTTATAACCTTTCTCTTTGAGATAATCCCTGGCAATTTTTTCGCCAAACCTCCCTAGTTTTTTTGAATCCATAAATGGACCTGGTGGGAATCGAACCCACATCAGAGCAATGCGAATGCTCCGTTTTTCCATTAAACTACAGGCCCTCTTTTTAATTTAATAAAGTTTCTTTATTAAAACAATAGGGCAGACTCTACTGCCCTATTTATTAAGATACCTCCCCATCGCAATTGAGTGCCTGCCTAAAATCCTTCGCCAAAGTAAAGGAATTAGTTTCCTTAAAGACAATTTCCAAATTGAGATAGGTTCGAAACCGCATCTTTTAAAAACTGTCTCTTTCATTCGATTATCAATTCGAGTAGTTAAAAAAACAAGCTCGATTCCCAACTTCTCAAGAATTTCTAGCCAGCTTTTAATTAATCTTACAGCAACAAATGGATTCCCTCTTTTAGCAACTAGGAAATGGAGTTCAGCTTTTTGAGGACTTAAGAGGGAACAAGCACAGAATCCTTGGACCTTTCTTCCTTCTTTCCCTAATGGATCTTCTATTATTGCTACTCGTAATTCTTTTCGCTTAATCATTTTCTCCACCTTTTTTCTGCTTCTCTTTAGGATAAGACCTTTATCAACAAATGGTTTGGCTAATATTAAAATTTGATTAATATCTTCAAAGGAAGCAGGTAAAATTTCTTCTCTTACCATTCTTTCTTTTTTCATTATTTATCTCCTTTTTAAAGATCTTTATTTAATTTAACTTAACTTTGTTATTTTTCAATAGCTTGACAAAAGCTTGACAAAAATTATTGAAGAAATATAATTAAATCACCTAACATTTAGAGAGTCTAATTAAATGCGAAAACAAACTTTAGAAGAAAAACTTATCCAATTTATCTTTCTGATGAGGCGAACTTTTCAGGAGAAATCTCAAAAAAATAAGCATTTTAGCTTTTTTTCTCTTTTGAGGTTCAGCACTTTGAGTTTTATTCAAGCCAAGAAAAATCCAACGATGAAAGAGATAGCTAGCTGGTTGAAAATTACTCCTCCATCTGTTACCTCATTGATTGATAGTTTTGTTAAATCAGGCTTAATAAAAAGAGAAGCTGATAAAAAGGACAGAAGAATTATCCGATTGAAAATTACCCAAAAAGGAAAAAAGATTCTCAAGGAAAGTCAAAGAGAAAATAAAACGAGAATTAAAAAGTTTATTTCAAAACTTTCCTCTCGTGACCAAAAAGACCTTTTAAGAATTTTGAACAATTTCTATAAAATTTTTCTTAAAGAAAACTTATGAAAAAAATAATAATTTTTGTTCTCCTAATCTTTGTTTGCTCAGTTAGCTTTATCTTAGTCAAAAAAAGCAATAAAGAGGTTCCTTATGAGGTTTTTGTTGTTGGAAAAACCTCTCTCTATCAACAAGTTGAAGTGACCGGTAAAGTTAAAGCTGAAAAATCTCTTGAACTCAGTTTTGGAAAAGCAGGAAAGATTGAGAGAATTTACAAAAGAGAGGGTGAAAAAATAGAAAGAGGAGAAATTTTGGCTTCTTTAGAAAATAAAGATTTAAAAGCCCAAGTTGTTCAAGCCCAGGCAGATCTCAAAACCCAAGAAATAAAACTTAAAGAATTAGAAAGAGGAACTAGGAAAGAGGAGATAGAATTGGCCCAACAGAAAGTTGAAAACGCTAAAAATTCTTTAAAAATTGCTCAAGAGAATTTAGAAAGAACAAAAGAAATAGCTCAGGCCACTTTAAAAAAACTTTATGAAGAAGGGATAAGTTTGGGGTTTGAGGCAGTAAATGTTGGAGAAAACGCTTTATATACCCTAACTGATATTCAATACGCCCATTTTATCTCTTATGAACAAGAAAGCAATGAGCTTGCTGAAGCAAAAGCAGGGGCAGTTTTAGCCCTTTTGGGTAAAGAAAATGCTGGTCGGGCGACAAATGATTATTTGATAAATTTAGAGGGTGGAGCCAAAGGGAAGATAAGGGAAGCGAAAGAAAGTAAAGACTCCAAAGATATTGAGGAAGCTTTAGATGAAATAAAAGAAGCTTTAGAGAAAGTGAAGAATGCTTTGGAGAAAATTCCTCTTTCAAAGTTAACATCTACTGAAATAACGGATTTGACGAATGAAAAAACTAACATCGCCAGTGAAATCTCCTCACTTACCGCAAAAATTGAAGCGATTAAATTACAGAAAGCAAGTAATCAAAAAGATATTGAGAGTGCTGAGAATGAAGTTCAAACTGCTCAAAACTCCTTAGCTTTAGCCGAGAGAGAGTTAGCTTTAAAGAAAGCTGGAGCAACTGAAGAAGAAATTGAAGCCCAAAAAGCAAGAGTTGAATCAGCTAAAGCGAATTTAGAATACCTAAAAACTCAACTTGAGAAAACGGAAATTTTCTCCCCTATTTCAGGAATTGTAAGTTCGGTTGAGATCGAGGAAGGAGAAACGGTTTCAGCCTATCAGCCAGTGATCATAATTTTGTCAAAAACTAATTTTAAGATTGAAGCAAATATTCCAGAAACTGATATTACCAAAGTTAAAATTGGCGATCAGGCAAAAATTACTTTAGATGCTTTAGGGGAGGAAGTTGTTTTCGGAGCAAAGGTTATAAAAATTGATCCAGCAGCAAAAATTATTGAAGGAGTGCCAACTTATAAAACGACTTTAGAATTTGAGGGAGAAAGTGAGGAAATAAAACCAGGAATGACCGTAAACATTACTATTTTAACCGCTAAGAAAGAAAATGTTTTGGCTATTCCTTGGAGGGCTTTAATTTCAAAAGATAATAAAAAGTTTGTTAAGGTTTTGAAAAATGGCCGATTGGAGCTGAAAGAAGTTGAGACAGGCCTTCGGGGTTCGGATGGTAGGGTGGAGATAATTAAGGGTTTAAAAGAAGGAGAGGAAGTTGTAGTTGGTCAGAAGGAGGAGATAAAGAGAGGCCTTTTCCATTAAATATGGCTTTAATCGAAGTTCGAAATTTAGTGAAAATATATTCTGATGCAGAAGTAGAAACTCCCGCTCTGAGAGGAGTTTCTTTTTCTATTTCAGAAGGTGAGTTCGTGGCGGTGATGGGGCCATCGGGTTCTGGTAAGTCAACTTTATTGCATATTTTAGGGTTTTTGGACAGGCCGACTAAAGGTGAATATCGTTTTGAGGGAAAAACAATTGATGAGTTTTCCGATGAAGAGTTAGCCAGAATTAGAAATAAGAAATTTGGTTTTGTTTTTCAGAATTTTAATCTTTTGCCAAGAACTAATACTTTAGAGAACGTTAAATTACCCCTTTTGTATTCTGGATTAAAAGCTTCAATTCAAGAAGAATTAGCCAAAAAAGCAATCGAAGCGGTTGGAATGAGTCACAGGATTTTCCATCAACCATCTCAGCTTTCGGGTGGGGAACGCCAACGAGTGGCTATAGCCAGAGCAATTGTTCAAAACCCGAAAGTGATTTTTGCTGATGAACCAACCGGTAATTTAGATTCAAAATCTGGTGAACAGATTATGAAAATTTTTCAAGCCCTTAATAAACAAGGCCACACAATTTTGCTAGTAACCCATGAGACCTATACAGCTCAATACGCTCAAAGGGTTCTTAAGATGAAAGACGGAAAGATTGAGAAAGATTTTAAAGTTGCCAATCAGCGATTAATAGAAAAAGACGGGTTTATTAAATAAAATTTCTTATGACTTTAAAAAATACTCTAAAAACAGCAATATCTGGATTAAAAGTTAACAAGATGCGTTCAGCGTTGACAGTCCTTGGAATAATTATTGGAGTGGCAGCCATAATCGCAGTAATGTCGGTAGGAAAAGGAGCCCAAAACCTTATTTTAAGTCAAGTCAGTGCTCTGGGAGCAAAAACAATTATAGTTAGACCGGGCCGGGAGCCAAAAGGGCCATCTGATTTCTCTCAACTTTTAAGCGACTCTTTGAAAGAAAGAGATATTGTAGCTTTAAAAAAGAAAACCAATGTCCCAGGGCTTGCCGATCTAACTCCTGTTTTAACCGCTGCTGAGAGCGTTAGTTACCTAGGAGAAACTTACCGAGCAACAATCTTAGGTGCTTCTGATCTTTTAAGTAAAATTTTAGAAATTTATCCAAAAGAGGGAAGGTTTTTTGATGAAGAGGCAATTAAACAGAAAGCAAGTGTGGCCGTAATTGGTTATAAAGTCCGAGAGGAACTCTTTGGTGAATCAGAAGCAATTGGTGAAAGAATCAAAATAAAAGGCAGAAAATTCAAAGTCATTGGTGTTTTGCCTAAAAAAGGCCAACTTTCAATGTTTAATATTGACGATACAATTATAATTCCCTTTTCAACCTGTCAGAAATATCTCTTAGGAATTAATTACTATCATTCAATTTTGATTCAGGCAGAAAGTGAGGATGAGGTTTCTCAAGTTGAAAGGGATGTTAAGTTAACTTTAAGAGAATTACACGGAATTGAGGATCCTTCAAAAGATGATTTTCACATTTTAACTCAAGCGGAAATTAGTCAAAGGGTGGAAACAGTTACCGGAATTTTAACCTGGCTTTTAATAGCAATTGCAGCAATCTCTCTTTTGGTTGGGGGAATTGGGGTGATGAATATTATGTTGGTTTCAGTTACTGAAAGAACCAGAGAAATTGGTTTACGGAAGGCAGTTGGAGCCACCAACAAAGATATTTTAACTCAGTTCCTTTTAGAATCGGTTATTTTAACTCTATTGGGAGGAATTGGCGGAATAATTTTTGGTACTCTTTTAAGTTTGGGAGGAGCTTTTTTGTTAAGCCGAATGGTTTCTTTGGCTTGGACTTTCGTTTTCCCAATTTCAGGATGTCTGTTGGGAGTTGG